>JAJXTL010000073.1 GCA_021783855.1 Pseudomonadota bacterium | reverse complement strand
GCCGCCGCCCTCGGAGCGCACATAGCCGTCGCCTGCCTCATCGAACACCTGGCAGCGTCCCCGGCGGGAGAGCATCGAAGCCTTGGAAAAACCGATGAAACTATAGGGATGCAGATGCAGGCTCACACCGCCTGCCAGTGCATGCGTGGATTCGCCCGAGAGTATGGACTGGCATGCCTGATGAAACGCCACCATCGCGGATGAACATGCAGTGTCGATCGCCATGCTGGGCCCGCGCAGATCCAGCACATAGGAAATACGGTTGGCTGCGATGCTGGAGGTATTGCCTGTCAACATCGTCGAATCGATGCTGTCTAGGTCGTCGGCCAGGCGATAGGCATAATCGTTGCTGGCGATGCCTATATAGACGCCGCACCGGCTTTTGCGCAGCGAGGAAGGCTTGACGCCCGCATTTTCCAGCGCCTCCCAGCTGAGCTCGAGCAGCAGGCGTTGCTGCGGGTCCATCAGCGCCGCTTCGCGCGGCGAAATACCGAAGAACCCGGCATCGAACTGCGATACATCGCCTATAGAACCTGCCGCGAAGGTATAGCTGGTGCCGCCGTTATCCTTGTTGGGATGGCGGAACGTATCCATTGCCCAGCGCGTTGGATCGACCTCGGTGACCAAGTCGCGCCCGGCCAGCAGGTCTTGCCAGTATTGCCCGCTGCCGTTGCCCGGAAAGCGGAATGCCATCCCTGTGATGGCGATCTTTTTGTTTGTCATTTTTGTCATTATTGCTGCAATGCTGTGACGACATTATTACATGCCGTGTTTCATTTGAACCCGACGAAGCATGACGCTGTTCATCCGGCTTTGTCTTTTCCGCGCGGGAATGACAGCGCTAACAAATCCGCTGCCATCAATGCACTACGGACTTCACGACTGCCGCATCCACCAATGGCGTAGCCGTTGTCGCGATGATGTTGACGAATTTCTGCAACTCCATCGCAGGCGCATTGGAAACATAGAGCACATCCTTGTCTTCTATCGGAAAGCTCTGCGCGACAAAAAAGGTGGCGGGATCCTTCAGGTCAACCTGATAGATCACCGGCACTTTTCCTTCGGGCGTGGTCGTCGGCGGCGATTCCCAATTCAGCGCAGACCTGTCCTCGAAACGGAAGATGAACACGGCGCGCGCATCGGCGCGTGTGTCGTCCAGGCCGCCGGCTCGCGCCAGAGCCTGCGCCAGCGAGATGCCCTGCGCCTCGAAATCGATCTCGCTGTTTTTGCCTGTCGCACCCAGCACGGTAAAACTCAGCGACCGGTACATCGCAGTGATCACGTCGCCCTGCTGCAGGGTGATATTCTGCGCCGGGTCGCGGATAATGGTTTCCAGCGGCATAGCCTGCACCTTGTCGCCACGCGTCAACTGCAGCGTCATTTTATTGACAGGCTGGCGCACACCGCCCGCAGCCGCCAGCGCGTCGAGCAGTTTTTCACCGCGCGCCGTCAATGGCATCCTGGTGCTGGAAGCCACATCGCCCACGACGGTCACATTGGAAGTATTGTTCTGTATGATCCGGACCAGCACCTGCGGCTGGTTGGCCTTGCCGTTGAGCTGCTCTGCGATCCCGTTTTCGATCTGTTGCAGTGTTTTGCCCGCACAGGCAATTTTTCCGGCAAACGGGATATTGATCGTGCCGTCCCTGCCGACCATCTGTTGCGGAAAATTGGTCACGCTGGTTGTCGAGGGGCCGGGCAGCGCGCCGGCAGATACGCCAAACAGCATCGCGGGCGGGGCCTCCCATACCGATACCTCAATCACATCGCCGGCGCCTATCGCATCCCCCGGACGGGCGGGTGTGTCAAACGCCTTGGAAAAAAGCGGGGTTTTCCGCGCGGCCAGGAGTTCGCGCGCGATCGCATCATTGACATCCACCAGCTGGATGTGATCCTGGCGAGATGAATCATGGTGATCCAGCACCTGCTCGCGACTGGGGCCAGAGGAAGACACCCATCCCGGATAGGTGGCGCAGCCGCTTATGGCTGTTGCAAGCATTGCAGAGACAAGTGCGCGGGTTAAAGCATTAACAGGTTTCAATTGGGCAATCCAGAAAGTTCGACTCAAAATGCTGCGGCTCGAATTACGGCTGATTTCCACCGGCAATTCTGCAATTATCCCTGAAAAGCTGCCGTTCGCGCAAAGGTTATTGCACTACATGCATTCTGAAATACGCGAACAGCCAGGACGGGCGACGATCAGTTGCGCTTGTAATCGTCCTCGAAACGCACGATGTCGTCCTCGCCCAGATATACGCCCGACTGCACCTCGATCAGGTGCAAAGGCACCTTGCCTGGGTTTTCCAGCCTGTGCCTGCTGCCCAGCTGGATATAGGTGGACTGATTTTCAGAGAGCAGTATGCGCTCTTCGTTGCGCTCGACGATGGCCGTGCCTGATACCACGACCCAGTGCTCTGCCCGGTGGTGATGCATCTGCAATGACAGCTTCGCGCCCGGATTCACCATGATGCGCTTCACCTGGAAGCGCTCCCCGGCATCGATGCCTTCATACCATCCCCAGGGGCGGTACACGCGCTGGTGATGGATGTGCTCGTTGCGCCTTGACGCCTTCAGCCTGTCGACGATCAGCTTGACGTCCTGAGCACGGTCCTGCCGCGTCACCAGCACCGCATCGGCGGTTTCCACGATGACCATATCCTCCACGCCCAGCGCTACGACCAGGCGGGATTCCGCCCGTATCAAATTGCGCTGCGCATCTACGGTCATCACATCGCCCAGCATTGCATTCTGCTCATCATCCTTTGGACTGGCTTCCCATACCGCATTCCATGCGCCTATGTCGCTCCATGCGATATCGGCCGGAATGACCACCGCCTTGTCGGTATGCTCCATCACCGCATAATCGATCGATTCGGAAGGGCACAGGGAAAACAGGGCTTCGTCCAGCCGCACAAAATCCAGATCCGGCTTGGCGCTATTCACCGCGTTTTCACAGGCTGCCAGCAATTGCGGGCGGTGCCTGCGCAGTTCTGCCAGCACATCGCTTGCGCGGAACACGAACATGCCGCTGTTCCAGTAATACTCTCCGCTTGCGACATACTGCTCTGCCAGTTCGCGCGCAGGTTTTTCCGCAAAGGACTGCACCCGATAAGCGCCTTCTCCAACCACAGCACCCTGCCGTATGTAGCCGAACCCGGTCTCGGGCTTGCGCGCCACCATGCCGAATGTCACCAGATAGCCCTGCTGCGCCATGGCTACGGCACGCTGCACGGCAGGTTCGAATGCGGCCTGATTCGCAATCAGATGGTCGGCCGGCAAAATCAGCATCAGCGCATCGGGATCGGTGCGCTGCAGATGCAGTGCCGCCACCGCTATCGCTGGCGCAGTATTGCGCCCGATGGGCTCCAGGATAATGCCAGGCCCCTTCACGTGTATCTCGCGCAATTGCTCCGCCACCATGAAACGATGCTCCTGGTTGCACACCACCAGTGGCGCTGCCATATCCGGCAACTTTTCCACGCGCTGCACGGTTTCCTGCAGCATGGTCTTGCTGGACATCAACGGCAGCAACTGTTTGGGAATCGCGGCCCGTGAAAAAGGCCACAGGCGCGTTCCTGAACCGCCGGAGAGGATGACGGGATATATATTGGGGTGCATGGGTTCTTCTTTCATCAACACAAATTAAAAATAATGGAATGCTTGATCATGCGCGAATAACGTCCGTGCCCATGCGTCACAGGCTTCATGCCCGGCCACGACGCTGTCAGAGCATGAAGCACTCGAATCCGCGTTTTCATTTTCGCATATCCACAGCCGAATATACATCGCATGTTTTCCGGAAACAGGTCTCCCAGGAATATCCTGCCGCCACTTTCAATCCAGCGGCAATATGGGCCTGCCGCCATGTTTCATCCTGCAAGGCCAATGCGATAACATTTGCCATGGCATCAATGTCGTCCGGATCGATCAGCAAGGCGGCGCCCGCGGAAATTTCGGGCAGCGTGGACAGGCTGGATGCGATCACAGGCACGCCGCTGGCCATGGCTTCCGCAACGGGAAGTCCAAACCCTTCGTAGATCGAAGGGTAGACAAACAGGCTTGCTCCTGCATACAGCACAGGCAAATCCGCCTCGGCAACAAAACCCAGATAATGCAGCCAGCCTTCCTGCTGCGCCGCCTGTATCCGAACATGCAAAGCTTCGCTCTGCCAGCCTTGGCCGCCAATCAACACCAGGGGATAGGCTGCGCGCAGCGCCTTGGGCAATTGCTCATAAGCTGCCAGCAGGCTGTCTATTTTCTTGCGCGGCTCGATGGTGGATACGCACAAGGAATAAGCATGGTGACTCAATCCGTAGCGCTGCAATACGGGCGTCACTTGTCCGGCAGAACGGGGCGCATACTCCTGAGTGACGCCCAGATGTATCGCGCTGACGCGGTCATCCGGCCAGCCGAAATATTCAATGACTTCACGGCGCGTGACTTCGGAATCGGTGATCAGGTGAACAGCCATGTCCAGGGATTTCCGGAATGATTTCTCGAATTGCCGCACGCGCGCGACGGGGTGGGTTTCCGGAAACCGGAATACCGATAAATCGTGCACCGTGATCACCCCATTTTCGGCACAACCCGGCAATAAATAATTCGGCGTGTGAAACACCCGACCCCTGCAGGCGCGTTGCCAGTACATCTCCCTGGTCCAGCGCGGGAGCCTGAAAACCGGTTTGCGATACGCGCCTTCAAGCAAAGCGGCAGGATCGCTGATGCCCTGCCCGTTGCGGTAGTAGCGCACCTGTTCAATCTCGGGCGCCTGACCCATGCGCCTGGCAAGCTCCCATGTGTAGCGGCCTATGCCCGACAGCTGCGGCGCCAGCGCATCCACTGCAAAAATCAACTTCAAACAGGACTCTCCAGCATCCATTGCAGGGTATCCCGCAACGGGATATCGGCCACAACCCCGATGGCCGCATCGAGCTTCGCACGGCTGCCGATCAGACGATGGACTTCATTCGCCCGCACGAAAGCCGGGTTCACGCGTATCTCCGGATCGTGACCTGTGAGTTCGCGCATCATCTGCAACACCTCATGCAACGAATGTCCCACGCCCGAGCACAGGTTATATGCTTCACCCGACAGACCGGACTCCAGCAACAGGCGGTAACGCCTGACCACAGAACGCACGTCGGAAAAATCGCGCACCACATCCAGGTTGCCCAGCTCCAGCACGGCAGCGCGGCGCCTGAAATGATCGACGATTTTGGGCAGCAGAAAATCCAGCGACTGGCCTACTCCTGTGTAGTTGAAAGGTCTCGCGATACTGATCGGCAACCGATCCGCCCATAACTTTGCCATGTATTCCATCGCCAGTTTGCTTACCGCATAATCATTGGTCGGCGCAGCGACCGTGTCCTCTGCAATCGTCGCTACAGTAGCATTGCCATAAATGTTCGCACTGCTGGCCAGCAGCACAGAGCGCGGCTTGCAACCGCTCACCGCCAGCACCTCAAGCAGATTTCGCGTGCCGACCACATTCGTGCGATAGATGCCGTCCACATCGCCATGTTTGATGAAGGCAATGCCTGCCAGGTGCGCCACCATATCCGGCATGACCTGCGCCACTATATCCGCAAGCCCGGCACGATCGAGCAGATCGCAGCCGAACACGCCGTCAGATGCCTTATGGCTCAAACCTGCCACCATATAGCCGGCCGAGCGCAGCTCATCTGCCAGATAGCGACCGGTAAACCCGTCGATTCCGGTAATCAAAACGCGCTTATTCATCCGAGTCATTCTGCTTTGATGCAGCGAGTAGTAATTTCAAAGAACTCAACTGTAAAGTCGGTACTGGCAGCTTTCAAGCTGAGCTGATTATCACAGTGCAACACAAATGCCCGGGCAGACCTATAAAGTATCTCAAGTAATTCGTACAAACTATTAAAGTGGTCGGCGATTTCCGCATACTCAATTTCATAATCATGTGCCGCCAGATTACGAGCCGTTCTTAGCAATTGCCATGCATCGATGGAATCAATTACTTCGTGTTTCTCATAATATGCAAGTACTTTAAGAAATGAATCGGCTGGCTCACCTGATAGAAGCAGAGCATGGCGCATGGATGCCGCCAGCGTATCTTGAAGTTTGGAGAAGCGCTCATTGAAAGCTGATAAAGCCTCAAATAAATTCTCGTCTTTTTTATGCTGCTGCAATAAGCCGGCGCTTAACGGCCAGGGGAGTTTGCATGAAGCTGCATCCAGGAAATACACGCAACGCTGGATTGCCTCAATCAGATTTCTCAGGTGAGTTTTTTCAGCCAGCAATAAATCTGTTTTCATAGCAAGACTCCCTGCATGTAGGCAATTGTTTGAAACGGCGTGCGGGCAGACGCTTGCTGCATCGATATGATATCCACCGGCATCCCCAAACCTTGCTCAAGGGCCAGTTTTATTCTTGCCCGCTGTAATAGCGAAAGCGGTTTTTCACCCTCAAGCAGCAGATCCAGGTCACCTCCGCGAGCATCTTCCTGAAGTCGGGATCCAAATACATAAATGCGAAAAGAATTACCAATGTTCGCAGTAACCGTTTCATGCACCAATTTGATTTGATCAACACTTAACCGCACTAAAACGATACCCCTGTTTCGTTGCGGCGTATATCTGCCTCGACCATCATCTGGCAAAGCTGTTCCAGCGTGGTTTTGGGTTCCCATCCCAGCTCTCGCCTGGCTTTTTCCGGGTTGCCGATCAGCAGCTCAACTTCTGCCGGACGGTAGAATTTCGGATTCACCCGCACCAGCGTCTTGCCGCTGTTGCGGTCTATGCCCACCTCGTTTTCCGCTGTGCCTTGCCACACCAGATCGAAGCCCACGGCTTTGCCTGCCATCGTCACGAAGTCGCGTACCGTTTCGGTGCGGTTGGTTGCCAACACATAGGTATCCGGCTTGTCAGCCTGCAGCATCCGCCACATGCCTTCCACATATTCCTTGGCATAGCCCCAGTCGCGCTTGGCATCCATGTTGCCCAGTTCCAGCAAGTCCTGCTTGCCCATCTTGATCCTGGCCATGCCGTCGGTGATCTTGCGTGTCACGAATTCCAGTCCGCGCAAGGGCGATTCGTGGTTGAACAGGATGCCGCTGGTGGCGAATATATTGTAGCTTTCGCGGTAATTGATCGTCATCCAGTGCGCATAGAGCTTTGCGACTCCATAGGGGCTGCGCGGATGGAACGGGGTACTCTCCACCTGCGGGATAGCCTGCACCTTGCCGAACATTTCCGAGGTGCTGGCCTGGTAATATCGGATCGCCGGGTTCACGATGCGTATCGCTTCCAGCAGATGCAGCGGCCCGATGCCGGTAATTTGCCCGGTCGTTGCCGGTTGATCAAAGGATACTGCGACAAAGCTCTGCGCCGCAAGGTTGTAGATTTCGGTAGCCTTCGTCGTTTCCAGCAGGCGTATGCTGGAACCCACATCGGTCAGATCGTATTCCACCATGTGAAATTCAGGATGATTGCGAACCCCCGCCAGTTCATCGATCCGCCAGAAATTGACCGAACTGGTGCGGCGAAAGGTGCCATAAACCGTATATCCTTTTTCCAGAAGCAGCTCGGAAAGATACGCGCCGTCTTGTCCTGTGATGCCGGTGATGATTGCTGTTTTCATGTCTAGCCTTATACGATCTCAATTTCAGGGAACGGAAAAATGAATCTGCCGCCGCTGGCAAGGTATTCCTTCTCACGCCGCAGAATACCTTCCTTGAAATGCCATGGCAGTACCAGAAAATAGTCGGGCTTCATGGCCTTTGCATCCGCCTCTGAAATGATAGGGATATGTGATCCCGGCGTTACGTGGCCGAACTTTTCCGGGTTTACTTCGGCAATGGCCGGGATGTCGGCAGCGGTCAGGCCGCAGAACTGCAGCACCACATTGCCCTTGGTTGAGGCGCCATAACCGAGCACTTTCTTCCCATCCGCATTAAGGGCGCGGATCAGGCGCGTCAGATCGTCGCGATGACGAAACACCCTTTCTTCAAATTCACGATAAGGGCGGGGCGTATTCAGCCCCATGCGATCCTCCTGCTCCAGCAGCCAGTCGATCACAGCCTGATTGGTTTTAACAAACTTGTTGGATGCCTTGGCAGCCGTTACCGCAAAGCTGCCGCCATTGACTGAATTCATCACCACATCGACCAGGCGCAAGCCGGATTGGTCGAGGATTTTTTTAACAACACTCAGTGAGTAATACTCCAGATGTTCATGGCAGATGGTGTCGTAGGAATTCATTCGCAACATCGAAGGCATATAGCTCTGTTCAAAGTGCCAAATGCCATCGTCCGCTAAGATTGATTCAATCTGCTTTGCAAATGCAATCGGCGCATCAAGATCATAAAACATGGCAATCGACGTGACAATGCGCGCTTTTTTTGATTCAACAGATTGGTATGCGTCAGCAGAGAAGAAATCCGGCACCAATGTGACCTCAGCAGGGTAATATTCTGCAAATTTCTTGCCCGTCGGGTCAATGCCGATACGACGTATGCCGGGTGTTTTATATGCCTTCAGGGTTGTGCAATCATTGCTGCCTATATCTACCACCACATCGCCCGCATTCAACGGGTTCAACCTTTCAAGGTAGGCCACCTTGTTGGATAGATGATCCACCATAGACTGGTTCAACCCCGAGCGGTAACCGTAGTTGTCGCCATACATCTCTGAGGAGTTGTAGGTGTGCTTGAGTTGCAATAGACCACTGTCAGGACACCAGACAAGCTCTAATGGGCCTTCAGTTACCTTTTGATCAGCAGCATTTGGGAAAACGCCGGTTAGTGCTTGAATTCCTAAATTCAGCACTGTTACAAGATTAGTACCGCCACCCACTCGGCAACTATTAATTTGTTTGTATGATCCATTCATGATTTTTCCTAAAAAATTGTTAATTCAATGTTTGAAACTTAATAACGGTGCGGGAAGTTGGGCATACATTACCAAATCAGATGGCAAATCGACCTTTTGTTGGAATATCCACTCCGCCTGTTGAATATCCAATGATGATAAATGAACTGGTTTGCACGATGTTTGAGCGATGTCTATTGCCTCATAAAACAAATTCAAGTGAATAATCAACCATTCCCATATTTTCTGTGGATTCAATCCGCTTTTTCTAGCTAGAAAAAAAACTTGAGGCATCAATACCAGATGCCAGCGTGGGCGATGATTAGACCAACTGTTATGCGCATTGCCAGTAATACCAATCTCACTTAGCCAGTAACCTTCACAGTCAGCCAATGACTCCAAAATGAACTTGGTTGTTGGAACTGATTCAACCAAGTCATCAAATGGAATTCCATCAAACGGATAATTAAAGCATGCGGCAACAAGGTCAGATCTAAAAACAAGTGGATAAATTGCCGTAAACAAATTGTCATGCTCTTCTGCAAGAATTTTTATTGGTTTTAAGCCTGATGAATTAGGTTGTCGACAAAGTGGTGTGGACTCCATTTCAAAACCGATTGGCGAATCATTATCACCAAGCTGCGTGCGGTGATAGACAGCAAAATTGTGTGATATAAGAGGTACACGTGGATACTTCCTTATAATCTCGAGCACTCGTTCAATTGCGCCACGCCTTATAAAATCATCATCACCAATTGTCCAAACATAACGAGAAAGATTTAATGTTGATGTAATACGCAAATTTCCTAGCATACCGACATTCGCGGAATTAGTAAGAATAGTCACATTTGAAATTGATCGGAATTTTTCAAGCCGCGTTATGGTGTCGTCTGTTGACGCATTATCAACAACGACAATACATACTTGAGACTCTAAACCTTTAGTAATGCTGACAAGCCAATTGACATTAAGCTCTGTGAAGCGCGCTCGGTTATACGTCGAAATGATAATCGCCAATTCAAACTTCGATGCAGGTAGATCGTTTTTAAATCGTGAAGCAATTCGCGCAAAAAGATTTTCTTGCCGTGCGCGGATTGCAAACTTAGATTTATCCTTCGTGATAGAAACAATTGCTTCAGCAATTGCAGCAGTCGCAATCCCGAATTCGTTGCAAACATGCCGCTGTTCAGGCAGCAGTCTATTTATTCTTTTTAAATGCATTATGCTAGAAAATTCACGCATCCCATGTTGATGAGTGAAACACAATATATCCGACTCTGCAATCTGCCGAAGTAAGCTTTCTTTTGCGTTCATCAATGCTAAAGGTGAGGTGTCAATCACCATTAAAGATGTACTACTCTTAAAACAGCTCCGTTTGTCTTCTGGAATGTTGATTTTTTCTTTGCCTGAGCGAATAAGTGAAAGTGACCATTTAATTTCGTTAAGGTTAAACTCAACGCAAGGCATCCCATCTAGCTTCGTGACTGCAATTCGTAAGTGCTCCAAGACAGTGGACAGTGAGATCGGGGCACTCGAATTCGATCCGAATAGCTTGAGAAGCAAGTCTTCCGCGTAGTCACCCCAAGACCGTTGAATACGACCGGTGATTTCAGAGCGTAGTTTCTTTTGTAAATCTGAATCGCGTACAAGGAGAAGCAGTGATTGAGCAATTGCGTCATCCGATAATACATCAGCAACCAAGCACCCGCCACCAGAAGCGATCTCAGCCATCGCACCAAAAGATGCGGTTAGACATGGCACTCCATGTCGAAGGCTTTCAACAATTGGAAGACCATAACCCTCGTTCTTCGACGGAAAGACACTGAACTCTGCTTTTGACAAGGCTTCCTCTATAACTTTATCAGAAGAGTACTGGTGGTAATGAATGTTTTTATTTCGAGCAATTTCTCGATGCAAGTCCGGTGCAGATTTCGGATGTAAGGAACCATATATTTCTATTGAGTAATGACTTAATAAAGGCTCTCTGTTCAGAAGATCATTAAAGATACGCAGGAATCTCGTTTGCTGTTTTCGTGGCTCGATTGTCCCCAGAAGTACTATTGTGCGTGGAAGCTGATTGTCATCGGATATTTTTTTTGTTACGCCCCATGAGCCGTGTTCACGATATTCGCCCAATGGAACCGCACTTATTACATTCTCCATATCTACAATTTCACGAGTAGAACACCCACCTTCTATTTTGTAAAAGCTAAGCAAATCGTCTGCAGCGAATTTAGAGATTGCGAGAATATTGTCACATCTTACCAACTCAATCATGTACTCAATATGCTGAGATCGACCTTCAACGTAATCATCATCTCTAAAAGGGATTAGATCGTAAAATATAGCGGCTACACGAATGTGATAATCTTTACATTGAGAAATTATTCTTGAAAATATCTCGTTTCCCTGCGATATAAGGTAAGGAATTTCCGGAAAAATAAGCCAAGTAGATTCAGGATTTGTAATCGTATCTCCAAACCGATAATTGACACGATGGCAATTAGGGTTTGTTAACCCAGACACATCCAGTTCGTCACGAAATAAATTTTCTATGTCTATTGGATCCGCGTAGCGGAGCTGTCCATCAGTGACATCCCATTTAACAAAATCGATGTCAACTCGCCCGTGTAGAGCACGGCACAACTCAACTACGACCCGCTGAATTCCGGACCGAGTACTAGTACCTATTGTGTGATGAACAAATATCAGAACCTTATTTTGAAAAACAGTCATGTGATACACTCCAAAACATAATACAGTACGATATAAAAAAATGGCCTTAATAAAATAGTGCGATCAAATGCGCAGGACCGTTAGCGATTCATCCATAGGATCGAATAATGAGTTCATCCATTTATCAGACTCCAGAGCGTTCCCCCAACGATTGTTGAAATATGCATATTCCAATTCCCGTGTTCTCTTAATTTTTGTATCATTAAGAGTTGGTATTACAGATACAGATTCCATGTGCATTAAGATAGAACGCGGATCAAATACTAGTTCGCATCCAGAATGAAGAGCACGTAACGAAATATCTACGTCCTGCAAATAAGTTGCAAGCATTGGATCAAAACCATTCAGTGATTTAAATAGTGATTTAGGCATCATTAATGCAGCTCCCGTAAGACAGGAAACACGCCTTGGTGAAGTTAAGAAAAAACCATAATCACCTGAGGGCAAGCGCGAGTGTCGCATCACGTGACCAGCCACCCCATTGAATCCCAAATGCATCCCGGCATGTTGGACTGTTTCGTTTGGATAAATTAGCAGTGGCCCTACGATCCGCGGTGAATCCATCCAATTCAAAAGACATTGAAGCCAATCATCACTAACAGGTGCCATATCATCGTTAAGAAAAAGAAAAACATCCCCTTTTGCATACTTGGCACCAAGGTTACATTGACGTGAAAAATTGAATGGCCCGTTATAATCAAGAACAGTTACTTGTTCCAATTTAGATGCCGCTATCAAAGTCTTGATCGCATGCACATTAGTTGTATTGTTTGAAATGATTATAATATCTTGTATTAATGTTTCACGTTCAAGCCGATGCAAGAGCTGTCGAAGTAACAAGCCGCAATCCTTGGTGCAAATAATGGCGCTTACAGTTTTGGTTTGTTGGATAACTGCAGGTAATTTTTCTAGTGCCTCTATACCTTGCAGTGAGCCAAGTGAAGGCAGCTTACATGTTGAAGATGCCCGCTCAAGAATAATGTTCTCTCGTAATGTAGACAGCTCAGTATTGCTTGTTTGTAGACACAAAAGCGGAATTGCTATGTGACGGTGGCTATGGTTATCTTCCACTTTCAGTTGAGAGCATATCTCAACGCCAATTTCAGATGGGGTTGCGTTGGATGTATGGTTAAGGTGTTGTTTGAAGTGCTTGCCATTCGCGGCATAACGTCCAAAGAAATAGTCGCAATAGGAAGCATGAATTGGATCCACTGCATGGAGTAAAACAGGGAAAATACGGTTATTATCTCTAAAGTACATGTCAATCAAAGTAAATGTAGCATCAAAGGAACCAAAATATTTCAATGCCATATGAATTTCTGGGCGAATTTCATCACCCGGCCTTAAGACAAGCACAAGATCTTCATCGCAAATGTGTTTTTTGATGTCTCGATTATTCACAACTTGAAAAATGGTAGCTAAAGAATTTCCCATCTCTGCGGACCGGGAAAACTCGTTACTGTGAACATACCAAAATGGTTTGACGGGATACTCTGAGGCATCCAATAGCGCCGAAAGG
>JAJXTL010000072.1 GCA_021783855.1 Pseudomonadota bacterium | reverse complement strand
GATGATCGCAAGCGACGTCACTATACCCAGATGCACATCGGTCAGGAATGCCGCGGCGATGATTACGCCATCGACAAAATTATGAAAGGTGCCGCCGAACAGGATCATCAGGCCGCTGCGTCCATAGGCGTGTTTTTTTTCCGGCTCATGCACCTCGCAGTGATCGTGATGGCAATGCCGCCACAGCAGCAGCTTCTCGAGTATGAAAAACAGCAGGATGCCAGCGAGTATCGTGCCGCTCAACGCCGCGCCATTCCTGGTCAGATGAATCGCCTCAGGCAGGATGTCGAGAAATACCGCACCCAGGAGCGCACCGATCGCATAGCTTACCAGCGCATTCAGCCAGTGCGCGCGAGCATTGAGCGCAAACAACGCTGCACAGGCAACACTCAGCGCGCCGCCCAAAAGGCTGGATGCGACTATCCAAAGCAGAACGGTCATGGGATACATTCAAAAATCAGGACCGTTCATTATAACATTGCCGCCATCTTCGCTTTCAACCAAAAAAAACCCCGGATGAAGTCCGGGGGTTTTTCAAGCAGGGGGCCTGCCGGCTCAAAGGGGGATAGGTTTCAAGCCGCATTCCCGAGCATATTACTATGGTACTTGATTTAAATCAACCATAAAAATCCTGACCGATCAAAGCGCTATCTGGCTGATGGAAACAGCCCGAACACGATGCCTATCATCAGCAGGAAAAGGAATATGCCGATCAGCAACATCTTTCTGTCGGCCTGTTGCCGTTCGATCGCCGCATCCTTTTCGGCCGCCATTCTCATGCGCTCGGCTCTTTCAGCCTGCGCCTTTGCAACAACGATGGCCTCGTTGCGGGCTGCCTGTTCGGCCTCCTCCTGCTGCAACTTTGCAAGCGCCTCGGCCTCTGCCCGCAATTCAGCCGACTCCCGGTTAAAGCGCAACTGCCCTCTCTGCCGCGCGACTTCTTCGAGCTTCTGCTTCTGCTCCATTTTCATCCTGCGCTCAAGCTCGCTGGCTTTTTCCCTGTCCGAGACCAGCCTGGCGAACCGGTTGGCGCGCTCGGCATTTGCATCAGTCAGCACCCTTGCGTGCTGCACCTGATGAAGCTCCTGCTTTGCCGCCTGCTGTTGCTGGGCTTTTATAGTCTCGTTTTTTATTTCGGCCAGGCGACTCACCCATAGCGCTCTTTCTTCCCTTTCAAGCCTGATGCGGTTCTGGGCTTTTGCCTCTGTTTTTTCCTCTGTCTCATGCGTTGCGCGCTGTTCAGCCTCCCAGCGTGTGGCCTTTTCCAATGAGCTTATGCGCAACCTTGCCTGTTCTGCATAGCCTCCATCCGGAAATTCAACGAGATAACGCGTGAAATCCGCAGGATCGTGGCTATGGGAAATGGTCTGCCATGCCGCAATATCTTCATCGCGCCACACAGCATTCAATAAACCCGGCAGTTCCAGCGTCTCTTCATGGGTATGCATGTTATCGGCATGGCGCATCCTGACATCTTTGCGATTTGATTCCGGCAATGTGCGCAAGGCATACTTCAGCGCGGAAAGGAATTCATCGGCACTCTGGAAGCGCTCTGCAGCGCGCTTGGCCATCGCCTTTTTGACCACGTCATCGAGTTCACGGCTTATATTTTGGTTGAGCTCGGAGGGTGGTGCCGCCTCCCGATGCATCGCCTGATGCATGATGGAAATCACGCTGCCCACGAAGGGACGTTCCCCTGTCAGCACGAGGTACAGAATCACGCCGGCGGCATAAAGGTCTGCCCTCAAATCCACCCCCTGCCCCATGAATTGTTCTGGCGCCATATAGGTTGGTGTGCCCAGCACTACGCCTGCTTGGGTCTGTTCGGCAGCATCTATCTTGGCTATGCCGAAGTCCGCGAGCTTGACCTGCCCATCCTCTGTCAGCATGATATTGGCCGGCTTGATGTCGCGGTGGACGATACCATGCGCATGCAGATAATCCAGCGCATCCAGAAGCTGCATCACGATGCGCAGCCCATCCGTGATGGAGATCAGCCTGCCCTGATCGAAGTAGTCGGACAATTCCCTGCCGCGCACCAGTTCCATGACGATATACGCCATCTCGTCGTTCTCTTCATATTCGTAGACACCGATGATTTTTGCGTGTGACAGGCGGCCGGCCGCCATGGCCTCGCGGCGGAAACGGCTGAAAGTATCGTCGGAGTCATGCGGGTTGACGCTGGATTTCAGGATCGTCTTGATGGCAACCCTGCGCTCGATCAGCGTATCAAACGCCTCGTACACGACGCCCATCGCGCCCCGCCCCAGCTCCCCGATGATTTTATACTTGCCCAGCATGTCTGGATTGTTCATATGGCTAATGTAGCTGGCAGAAGACAAATCCGCAATCGGCACCGCGCAATCCCCGTTCTGAGGTAGAATCAAGAATCATGTTGCGCCCAAAACGCATGCAGTCAAGGGATGAGCTCGACTTATGGCAGGCTGCCGATTAAAAAATTTTGAAACAATATGATCAACATTCTTGTCGTTGACGATCACGCATTGATCCGCAAAGGGTTGAAGCAACTGCTTGAGGACAATCCCGATCTCAATATCGCAGGAGAAGCCGCCAGCGGCGCACAGGCCATTGCGATGCTGCGCGCGCAGCCTTACGACCTGCTGCTTTTGGACATCAACCTGCCTGACAAGCACGGCATAGAAGTGTTGAAGCAGTTCAAGTCCGAACAACCCGATCTCAAGATCATCGTGCTCAGCATGTACCCCGAGGACCACTATGGCGTGCGTGCGTTGAAGGCGGGTGCGATGGGCTATATCAACAAGCAAAGCGCAGCGGATGTGCTGATACACGCGATCCGCCAGGTCATCAGTGGAAAAAAATACATCAGCGAGACGCTTGCAGAACAGCTCTTGAACAACCTGATCGGCGAATCACAGGAACTCATGCACCAGACCCTGTCCAACCGCGAATACCAGACCCTGTGCCTGATGGCCTCGGGGAAATCATTGAGCGACATCTCGCAGATCATGAGTCTGAGCCCCAAGACCGTGAGCGTATATCGCGGACGCATGCTGGCCAAAATGGGTTTTACCAACAATGCAGAGGCGATACACTATGCTATCAGCCATCATCTGGTCGACACCCAGGATTGAAATGAAACACCATCTTTCTGTTTGCTCACCCCATAGATTAAGGGGATCCCTAAGAATGCATTTTCGTCGCTCCCGCGAAAGCGGAAGCCCAGTCAAATCAACTAGCTGGATTCCCGCTTTCGCGGGAATGAAGAGTTTATAGCACAGCCCTTAAGCCCTGACTATTGCGAGATTGAATCATGAAAAACCCATCTGAAATCGCCCGTGAAACCCTGAAGCTTTTGGCGCAGCGCAAGCTCGCACCCACACCAGACCAGTACGCGAAAATTTTCGCCGAGATCAGCGGTGAAGCGACACCCGACAGCAATGGCGCCGAACAGGTACTGAAGCGCCTGGCTGAACATCTGCTCGCGTCCGATCAGTCTGCTGCCACGGGTCTTGCGCTCAAGAAAACACTCTCGGATGAAAACTGGGATCAGTGTTTAAAGGAAATCGAGAAAATATTGCCCAAGGGTTCGGACGCACAAGCCTGGCCCGGCCTGATCAAAAACCTGCTGCGCCAGATCGACCTGCCTCACAAGGGATTGACCGTCACGCGCAAGAGAGAAGGCGTGGACACTGTGCTTGCGCGCTTCTCGTCCAAGCCGGAAGTGCTGTTTGAAAAACTGCACAACCTGATCCGTTCCTGGTCGGCATCGCCCATGGCCGAAACGCTGGTCGATGCCATTCCAGCCGTGACAGAAGCAACTCAGGCTGCCGCACCGGCCTCACCCGCCTTGCCTGCGGGCAAAGGCAGCGAGTTGATCGTAAAGCTTGCTGAGCTGCTTGCGCAAACGCTGGAAAGCACGATCAGCGCACAGCCCGAGCTTGCCGACGAGGTGCGCCAGTTAAGCGCACAGGTGCGGAAAATCAGAACGGTTGAACAGGTCAGCGAATTGAACCAGAAACTGCGCCACTTATGGCTCAAGGTCGAATTGCGCGGCACCGACAAAACCAAGATACAGGAAGGACTGGTGCGCCTTTTGCGGCTGCTCGTGGAAAACGTCAGCGAAATGGTCGAAGACGAGGAATGGCTGCACGGACAGATCAATGCCTTGAGCGAGATCATCAGCAAGCCGCTCGACAAACACGTGATCGCCGATGCCGAACGCAGTCTGCGCGAGGCGATCATCAAGCAGAGCCTTTTAAAAAAGAGCCTGACGGATGCCAAGTCCACGCTGAAAAACCTGATGACCACCTTCATCGACCGCTTAAGCGTCATCACTACCAGCACAGGCGATTATCACCAGAAAATCGAAGGCTACAGCCAGAAAATCGCCAGCACCAACAACCTCAACGAGCTTGGCAACCTGCTCGAAGACATCATGCAGGATACGCGCGTCATACAGGCAAGCGCCTTGCGTTCACACGAAGAGCTGCTCGATACGCGCCGCCAGGTTGAAGAAGCGGAAGCCAGGATTGCACAGCTGGAACAGGAGCTCTCGGAGATCAGCGAACTGGTGCACCAGGACCAGTTGACGGGCGCACTCAACCGGCGCGGACTGGACGAGGCATTCGAACGCGAATCCACGCGCGTCGATCGCAGCCACGCGCCGCTTTGCGTGGCGCTGCTCGACATCGACGATTTCAAAAGGCTGAACGACAACATGGGTCATCAGGTGGGCGACAAGGCGCTTGTCCATCTTTGCAACGTGATCAAGGATACGCTGCGTCCTTCCGATGCTGTCGCAAGATATGGCGGCGAGGAATTCGTGATCGTGCTGCCGGATATCGCGGCGGAGGAAGCGTCAGGCATCGTGGAGCGATTGCAACGCGAACTCACCAGACAATTCTTCATGCACGAGAACGAACGCGTGCTGGTGACTTTCAGCGCGGGTGTTGCACAGCGCGAAGAGGCAGAGCCTCAGGAGGAAGTCATCGGACGCGCCGACAAGGCGATGTATCAGGCCAAGCGCGCAGGCAAGAATCGCGTGGTGGTTGCAACCTGAATCAATTTTCAGTCAGCGCTCCGTGCACCAGTTCTGCCAGATACCTCGATAGATGGTCTCCATCGCGCCTGCAAAACCCTTTCCATCCATCAGTGGGCTTGATTCCATGATATCCCGCAGAGTTTTCCTGAGATGATCAAGCTTAGGTAAATCCGCTGCAAGCTCAGCCGCAATTCTCACGAAAGATTTTTCATCGAGGGCTGCAAGTTCAGTTAGCCCCAGATTGTTGAGCTGGCTCCATCCTGCCCTGCCGACGACGGTCGAGCCAATCTGGGTCACCACCGGCACGCCCATCCAGTATGCATCGAGGCTCGTGGTATGGCCGTTGTAGGGCAAGGTATCCAGGCAGATGTCGATGCGGTGATAGGTTTTCAGATATTGTTCCCGCGACATCGGTTCGACGAACTCCACCCGATCGGCAAGGACGCCATCATCCGACAGCACATCCAGAACGCGCTGGCGATGTGAACCCAATGGAGACAGCAGGAGCAGGCGCGAGCCCTCCACACTTGCCAGGACTTTTCCCCAGTGTTTTAACGTATCGTCCGTGACCTTGCAGAAATTGTTGAGACAGCCGAAAGTAACATGGCCTGCGCTCAGCGCCGGTAGTGGATTGGGTTGAAGCCCGGATATCAGCGGATCGTAACACCAGAACGTATGAGGCAGTCTGATCGATTTCTCTGTGTAGCGCCTATCGTCAGATTCGACTGGATCGAGCCATGGATCTGTCAGCCGATAGTCGATCTGCGGAATTCCAGTGGTTCCAGGATAGGCAAGCCAGGAAATCTGCACTGGCGCCGGCTTGGCTGCAAACAGCATAGGCCTTCCCTTGTCCATGTGCATGGTCAGGTCGACAAGTATGTCTATGCCATCCCCGGCTATCATGTCCGCCAGTTGCGCATCGCTCCTGCCTTGCGTGCTCCGCCATACATCCGCATAACCCTTCAAACGCAGGCTCACCTCGTCCTCGCGCAGCAACTGCGCATAGCAGAAAATCTCAAAACTGTTGTGATTGTGATTGGATAGCAGTGGGACAGTGAAGAAAGATTGACAATGCCCCCTGAAATTCGGGGAAACATAACCGATGCGCAAACGCCGATCCGGCGTGCGGTCATAATCTTTGTGCAGTCTCAAAGCGGGCGGTCTATGGGATAGTGCAAATTTTTCCGCCTCTTCCCGTATTGCCTGCTCGTCGTATGCGGGATGAAAATAAATCGAATAGACGAGGTTGCTGTGCGCTTGTGTGTCCCTGGGGTCGGCTGCAACGGCCCGTCGATAACAATCGACGGCCTCATCCAGCCTGCCTGTATCCTTGTACACATTGCCCAGATTGTTGAGCGCTGCGGCATCATCGGGTTTGAGATCAATCGCATGCAGAAAGCATTCACACGCATCGTCCAGACGCCCCTGGCTCTTCAGGGTCAATCCCAGGCTGTTGTGCGCTTCCTGAAGATCTGGATTGATAGACATTGCAAAACGGCAAGCCCTTTCAGCTTCTTTTAGTTCGCCTCGGTCTTTTAGCGTCAATGCCAGATTATTGTAGGCTTTTGCAAAATCCGGGCTGGATGCCAATGACTTCCGGTAGCAAATTTCAGCTTCATCCATACGACCCTGCTGGACGAAAAGATTGCCCAAATTATAATACACGTTCGCATTATCAGGACTCAACTGCAGCGACTGTCTGTATGCAGCCTCCGCTTCATCCAAACGACCCAGCTCCTTGAGTGCCCTGCCCAGTCCGAAATACGCCTCGCTATCTTCCCTGATCTGCAGCGCATGCCTGAAAATCCGTTCCGCCTCTTCGTGCTTGCCCAGCTCCATCAGCACATTACCAAGATTGTAGATCGCCTTGGCATGATCCGGTCTGATCTGCAACGCAAGGCGCAGATGCTTCTCCGCTTCATCCAGGCGTTCGATCGCATGCAGCACGACACCCAGGTTGGCCTGCGCATCTGCATAATCGGTTTGTATCTCGAGCGCCTTGCGGTAGCTTGCCTCTGCCTCATCCGGCCGATTCAGCGCCTGAAGAACAACGCCCAAGTTGTAATGCGCCTCGACATCGGAAGGCGACAGCTGCGCCGCCTTCTGCATGGGCTCCAGCGCATCCTCATTCCTTCCCAGTTCCTTGTATGCAACTCCCAGCGCCTTCCAGCCAAATTCATGGCCAGGAAATTGCACTGTCAGCTTCTCGGCCCGAGCCACCACGTCTTCATATCGTCCTTGAGAAAACAAGGCAACCAGTTCATCCATCTCCTGATTGCCGGGACCTTCGCGGCGCGCCAGTCGTTCTGCCAGCGCCTCAACCTGAGCTCCCTGCAGCCCATGCTCGCGGGCCATCATCAGGGTCTGCCTCGCCTCATCCATTTGTCCGGCCTGAAACAGCGCATCGATATAATTCAACCAGTATTGACCCTGTGCAGGATCGGCCTGCAACGCTGCCACAAAATAAGGCAGACCGTCCGTTACCCGGTTCTGCTGCACAAGCAAAATCCCCAGATTGTGGTGCGCCACCGCATGATGCGGATCAGCCTTCAGCGCCGCAAGATAATGATTCTCGGCTTCTGCATACTGCCCTGACTGATGGGATTTAATTGCAAGTTGCAAATGTTGATCTGCCGTCATATCAGCGCACCTTAAACTTTATGGTCCTCATTTGACATGCGCTTTTTGCACCACTCGCGCCAGAGCGTGCGGTATTCCTGCTCTACAGCCCTTACATACGCATCCTGATCACCAATGATTGATGAAGTAAAAATACCTCGCAGTTGTTGACGCAGCTTGGAAAGCGATTGCAGGTCCGCAGCCTTGCGAACAGCCAGATCAACATATTCCTCCGACGTCCCAGCAATCCAGTCTGTCAAACCCAATGCCGTCATGATCGACGCCGATACGCGACCCGGCATCGTCGGCCAGAGCTGGGTCACTACCGGCACACCCATCATCAGGCCTTCCACTGTTGTCACGCCGCCTCCATGCGGAAACGGATCCAAAGCGATGTCGATCTGGTTGTATGCCTGCATGTGCTCGTACCAGGGCGCCCCCCCCTGCATGATGATACGCTCAGATGTCACTCCAGCCCTTGTGAAATGCCCTGTAATTCTCTCTCTGGTTGAAAAGTCCTGCGTTTCAGGGGACTTCAATATCAGCCTGCTGTCAGGAACACCAAGCAAAACTTCAGCCCACACGCGACAGGCTGTAGGCGACAATTTGGTCAGCCGGTTATGCGAGCCGAAAGTGATTATCCCCTGCCCCAATGCCGGCAGTTCATTCACATCAGGAAATGTCTCATTGTAAAAAGCCCCCACCACACAAGGCAGATACCTGACCTCTTCGGCGAAATACTTTTTCTCATGCGGTGGCACCATCACGGGATCGCTGAAAAACACATCCATCGCGCCCATCCCCGTACCCGATGCATAACCCCATGCAGTGATCTGGATCGGCGCCGGCTTCCTTGCAAACACCTGAAGGCGGTTTCCTGCGCTGTGACCAGAAAGATCCACCAATATGTCTATCCCGTCATTCCTGATCATATCTGCAGCCGCATCGTCTGACTGCCCGACGATGCTTCGCCAAACCGTCACGTACTGTTTGAAAAATTCGGTAGATTTGTCATCCTGCCCTTTGAAATTGGAATACGCAAACACGTCGAATTGCGCGCGGTCAAAACGCGTCAACATGCCGCCAAACACTTTCGCAGCAGAATGATCCTTGATGTCGGCCGAAACATAGCCTATGCGCAGTTTACGCTCAGGGTTGGGCTTATTTGCATGCGCCCAGTGCTTATAAAAAGGCGCACCGTGCGCAGCATCCCAATTTCTTCTCTCTGCCTGCAGGGACTCAACGTCTTCGCTATCCATCAGATCCAGCGCATAGATCAGATTACTGTGCGCCAGCGCAAAATTGGGCTTGTGCTCTAGCGCTTTTCGTAAGCATTGGATTGACTCATGCACATGGCCAGAACGAATAAGCACACCGCCCAAATTGCACAATGCTTCATCATAATCCACTTTGATCTGCAATGCCCTGCGTAAACTGGTTTCTGCCGCATCTAGACACCCCATCTCCTTGAGAACAACCCCTAGGTTGTTATGTGCCTCAACAAAATCCGGTTCGATCTGCAATGCCCTGCGTAAACTGGCTTCAGCCTCTTCTAATCGCTTTGTGACTAAAAAAACGATGCCCAGAATGCAATACGCATCCGCATGATCCGGACTGAGTTGCAACGCCTTGCGTAAACTAGCTTCTGCCTCTTCCAAGTTACCTTTGCTACTCAAAAGCATACCTAAACTACAATGCGCCTCGACATGATCCGGCTTTAATTCAACAGCTCGACGGCAGAATTCCTCTGCTTCCTCCAGCCGGTCCATGTCCTTTAGGATATTGCCCAGGTTGTAATGTGCAAGGGCCAAGCCTGGATCGATATTTATCGCCTTCCGATAGCTTGACTCAGCCTCATCCATCTGCTCCCCATCCTTGAGAAGATTGCCCAGGTTGTAATGCACGTTCGCATTGTCAGGATTGAACAGCAGCGACTGCCTGTATGCAGCCTCCGCCTCATCCAAACGCCCCGATTCCTTGAGCGTCCTGCCCAGCCCGAAATGCGCCTCGCCTTCACTGCCCGTCAGCTTCAGCGCGCTTTTGAAAATCCGTTCGGCTTCGTCGAGCTTACCCAGCTTCAACAGCACATTGCCCAGGTTGAATATAGCCTTCTCACTCTGAGGCATGATTTCAAGCGCACGTCTCAGACTCCGCTCTGCATCTTCAAACCGTTTAGACTCATGCAGCAAAACGCCCAGATTCATATGTGCATCCACATAATCCGGCTGTATCTCAAGCGCTTTCCGATAGCTTGCCTCTGCCTCATCTGGCCGATTCAGCGCCTGAAGAACAACGCCCAAGTTGTAATGCGCCTCGACATCGGAAGGCGACAGCAGCGCCGCCTTCTGCATGGGGACTAATGCGTCCTCAGTCCTTCCCAGTTCCTTGTAAGCAACCCCCAGCGCCTTCCAGCCAAATTCATGACCGGGAAATTGCACTGTCAGCTTCTCGGCCCGAGCCGCCGCGTCTTCATATCGTCCTTGAGAAAACAAGGCAACCAGTTCATCCATCTCCTGATTGCCGGGACCTTCGCGGCGCGCCAGTCGTTCTGCCAGCGCCTCAACCTGAGCCCCCTGCAGCCCATGCTCGCGGGCCATCATCAGGGTCTGCCTCGCCTCATCCATTTGTCCGGCCTGAAACAGCGCATCGATATAATTCAACCAGTATTGACCCTGTGCAGGATCGGCCTGAAGCGCCGCCACAAAATAAGGCAGACCGTCCGCTGCCCGGTTCTGCTGTACAAGCAAAATCCCCAGATTGTGGTGCGCCACCGCATGATTGGGATCGGATTGCAAAATTGCGGCATATTGCGCCTGCGCTTCCTGCAATTGCCCCGCCTGATGAAATGCAATGGCCTGTCTCAACAGTTCATCGACCGTCACGGCAGGATGATCAGTGCGCATGGGAATCCTTACTCGATTGACTTGAACACCATTCGCGCCAGAGCGTGCGGTATTCCTGCTCTACAGCCCTTACATACGCATCCTGATCGCCTACGATAGACGACGTGAAAATGCTTCTCAACTGCCGACGTAGCTCTGATAGCGATTTCAAATCCTGCGCCTTTCTAACAGCCAGATCAACATATTCCTCCGACGTCCCAGCAATCCAGTCGCTCAAACCCAAAACCGTCATGATCGACGCCGAAACCCGACCCGGCATCGTCGGCCAAAGTTGGGTCAGAACAGGCACGCCCATCATCAGGCTTTCCAAAGAAGTTACTCCGCCGCCATGCGGAAATGGATCCAGCGCAATATCGATCTGATTGTAAGCACGCATATGCTCATGCCAGGATGAGCCACCCTGCATGACAATCCGCTTCGCCGAAACCCCTGCCTTTGTGAAATGCCCGACAATCCGCTCCCGTGTCGCCGCATCCTGCGATTCCGGGGATTTCAGCAGCAACCTGCTATTGGGTATCGCCAGCAATACTTTAGCCCACACCAGGCAGGCTTCCGGCGATAATTTCGTCAATCGGTTAAGCGTTCCGAACGTGATGACACCTTCAGACAATGCCGGCAGTTCATCAACGTCAGGGAACGGGTCGTTGTAAAATGCGCCTATCACGCAGGGCAGATATCTGACCTCTTCGGAAAAATAGTGCTTCTCATCGGGCGGCACCATCACAGGATCGCTAAAGAACACATCCATTGCGCGCATCCCCGTGCCCGATGCATAACCCCATGCTGTAATCTGGATCGGCGCAGGCTTCCTCGCAAAAACCAGCAGTCGGTTGCCTGCGCTGTGACCGGACAGATCGACCAGTATATCTATTTCATCTTCCCTGATCATCTTTGCCGCCGCATCGTCCGACAAACCGACGACGCTGCGCCAAACCGTCACGTGCTGTTTGAAAAATTCGGTAGATCTGTCATCTTGCCCCTTGAAATTGGAATATGCAAACACTTCGAATTGCGCGCGGTCAAAACGCGTCAGCATGCCGCCAAAGACTTTGGTCGCGGAGTGATCCTTGATGTCGGCTGATACATAACCTACGCGCAGCCGCCTTTGCGGGTCCGGGTTGTTACCATGCGGCCGCTGTTTATAAAAAGGCGCACCATGCGCGTCATCCCAACGCTTGCGCGCAGCCTGTAAAGAAACTACATCTTCGGAGGTCATCAGGTCCAGGGTATAGATCAGGTTGCTGTGCGCCATCGCAAAATCGGGCTTATATTTGAGCGCATTGCGAAAGCATGCAACAGAATCATCGAGCCGCCCGCGCATCAACTCTGCATTGCCCATGGTGTTATACGCCTGCGCATAATCCGGCTTGATTTTTATCGCCATGCGCAAACACTCCATGGCATCGTCCGGCTTGCGCATCGCACCTGCCAGATTATTGTATATCTCGGCGGCTGAATCCGGATTGATCTCCAAGGCCTTCATGTAACTGGATATCGCCTCGTTCGGCCTCTTCAAATCATTCAGGATGATGCCCAGATTGTTATGTGCCCAGGCAAAAGCCGGATTGATCTTTATTGCCTGGCGGCAGCTGGCTTCAGCCTCATCCAGCCGGTTGACCAGCATGAGGACAACACCCATATTGTTGTGCGCCTCAGCATAATCAGGCCTGATCTGAATGGCCTGCCGGTAGCTTGCCTCCGCCTCAACCAGACGCTCCATCTCTTTTAACGTATTGGCCAAATTGTAATGCGCCTCGGCTAAATGAGGATTTAGCGATATCGCCTTGCGCAAATGAATTTCAGCGTCGCTATAATGTTTTTTATCATGCAACAGAGTGCCCAAGTTGCTGTGCGCCTCGGCATAATCAGGTTTGATTTGCAAGGCTCTAAGATAGCTTGCTTCGGCCTCATCCAATCGGTTCATATCATTGAGTACAAGCCCCAAATTACTATGGGTTTCTGCATCGCCCGGCATTAACCTTACCGCCTTTTGCATGGCAGCCAATGCATCGGGTCTTTTTCCCGTCTGCCTCAATGACGTGCCCAACGCCTTCCAGCCAAATCCATATAAAGGATATCGCATGGTCATTTTTCGCGCGATATCCACCACCTCTGCAAGACGTCCTTGATTGAACAGAAGGATCAATGCATTGATCTCTTCAGGGGCGGGATGTTTATTCCGGTCAAATTTCTGCTTGGCTTTTTTTTGGCTTCCCTGCTGAACCGGCGTTTTCCTGTCGGCATGCAAAGTTTTTACATTCGATTGTTCCTCGATTTGCGCTCTTGCGCGCCCAGCCAACACATCAATCTCATCTCCATCCAGTCCATACTGCCTCGCAAGTTCCAGCACTTCCCTTGCATCTTCCGGCTTATCAGACTGAAGCAATGCATCGATGTAGCCCAACCAATATTGACGGCGAGTCGGGTCGGCATTCAATGCAGTGATGAAATGGGGCAGACCCGCAGCAGGCTGCTTCATCTGCACCGACAAAACGCCCAGATTGAAATTTACATCCGCATGATTCTGATCAACCTGGAGAATCCCACGATAAAGGCGCTCGGCGTCATTCAGTCGGCCGGCCTGATGGCAGGCGATC
>JAJXTL010000278.1 GCA_021783855.1 Pseudomonadota bacterium | reverse complement strand
CCGGCTTGGGGAATGGAGCCTGCTCGAGGGTGCGAACTTTGCGCGCAGGCTTGAAGAATCCGGCCAGCACACAACCGTCTCCATCAACATATCGCGCGCGCAATTTTCCATGCCGCATTTTCCGCAGACACTGCATGCAGCGCTGCTTTGCGCTAATGTCGACCCGCAACGGATTGAACTGGAACTCACCGAATCGCTGTTCATGGACAATTCCAGCATCGTGCAGATTAACCTGCGCGCAACAAAGGACACTGGTGTTAAAATCAGCATCGATGATTTCGGAACCGGCTTTTCCTGCCTTGCAACCCTGAAAGACATTCATGCCAGCAAGCTCAAGATAGACCGCGCCTTTGTCGTTGCGCTGCCGCAAGATAAACGCGCTTTTTCCGTGGTCAGCGCGATCACCCGCCTGGGCAAGGATTTGGGCATGCTGGTTGTCGCCGAAGGCGTGGAAAACCAGGCACAGGCAGACGCGCTGATCGAAGCTGGCGTTCACGCGATACAGGGATATATTCACGCCAGACCGATGCCGGAAGATGCGCTATTAAAATGGGTACGGAACAGAAAATGACACCCCACCACTCTGCTCTCGAAACGCAACTGGAGCTTTCGCTGAACAAAATCGGCATTCCGCCGCGCCCTGCCATACTCGAGACCATCAGCGCTGAAATGAAGAAAGATGAACCTGACATCAACCATCTTTCCAACATCATTTCCGCCGATGTAGCCCTGGCAGCCAGTCTGATCAACATCACCAACTCGCCCTACTTCGGCTTTCGCGGACGCGTTCATACAGCACGCGAAGCATTGATGATACTGGGCCTCAATGTCGCAAGCAAGGCGATCGCAGGCCTTGTCATGCGCCGCGCCTTCCCAAGCTCCCCTCACCTTGAACGTTTCTGGGATGCGTCCGCCCGCATCGCGAAGCTCTCCGGCTGGCTCGCACAGAGAATCAGGAACAGTACGCTGCGTGCTGACGACGCTTATACCTTCGGGCTGTTTCGCGACTGCGGCATCCCCATACTGATCTCCAGATTCCCAAACTACCCTGAAATCCTGAAGGAGGCTAACCAGGACGCAGCCCACAGCTTTACGGACATAGAAGACCTTTCGCTCCCCACCAATCATGCCGTCATAGGCTACGTGCTCGCGCAAAGCTGGTGGCTCTCCGAAGAAACCATCTTCGCCATCCGCCGCCACCACGATGTTGACACGCTCAAAAGTTCATCCATTCCGCCTTCGCTGAACAGCCGCCACATGATTGCAGTCGCACAGCTGGCTGAGTATCTGCTGCAGCAGCATTCCGGGCTGAGTCAGACCCAGGAATGGGCCAAACTGGGACCTGCGTGCATGCAACTGCTCAACCTCAATGAAGTGGGTCTGGAGAGAGTCATGGCCGAATCTACCCAAGTCATTGCAGACGAAAATTGAATCTGACAGACATCGCAGACTACGATTTTTTACTGTAACATTACGGCCGAATTCTTAATAACAGCCTGATCCATGTGAATCAGGCTAGGATGGTGCCTCTTGGGGCTGTCAGGTGTACTGTCGGGGGGCTGACAGATTCTCTAGTTTAGACGAGGTGTGCTATGCCGGGTTTCAAAGCAGCACTTTATACAGGTCTTAATGGAAACCTGTCGCATATTTTTTCAGCAAAACCATCCTCTATCAATCAATGAAAACCTTGATGAGAGATGATCTGGTGCGCACTGTGTGTGCGCTATCCATCTTCGCGTTGTTTTCGATGAGTGTATCTGCGCAGGATTCCGCATCGAGCATTCAAAATCCTGCCGAACCCAATGACAACAAGCGCCCCGGTCAGATGACCATGTCTCTTTCCATGCCACTGTCTCAACCTGGGCAAGCTTCGCCAAATGATGACACGACGCCGCGAGTGCTGAGCGCGAAAGAACAAGAAATCGAAGAATTGAATGCGCAAATCAATCAGATGCAGGCGCTGATAAAGAATCTGCAAACCAGTTTGAAGCAAGTCCCAGACGCCAACAGTCTGGTACCCGCAACAATTTCCTCTGTGCCCGCATCGGCACTGCCAGCATCTTCCTCAGTGCCTGCAACATCCGCCGTATCACTCGCAAAAAACATGGATGGCAAAATCTGGCTATTGCTGCTGTCGGCCACGGCGGCCATCCTATGGTTTCTCAAAATCAGGGCCGTTAAAAACCGCGTGGCTTTCGAAAATGTTGACGAAGAAGCAGGTTTGCATGCAGGCGCAAGTTCAATCAAAACGCCTGCCTATGAAAGTCACAGCGATACCGCAGATTCGACCGACACCGCCAGCAGTCCGTCAGCCTCTCAGCTTCACAAAATGCAGGCCATCGAACCTGCCGAAGTCGACTCCATGATAGAGGAGGCCGAGCTGTATGCGATTCATGGCCACTTGAACAATGCCATGGAGATATTGAACAACATCATCCTGCAATATCCCGAGAGGGTGGAAGTCTGGTTGCTGCTGCTCTCCATCTTCCGCGGCAATGCCCGCCAGTTCGAAATCATCGCCCGTAAATTCCTGCAAGCCATGGGACGCAACGACACCTGGCGTGAAGTGCAGGAAGCAGGTCGCAGCATAGACCCGGACAACCCGCTTTATTTTGATCCGGACAATCCAGCGCCTTCTGCCAAACCAAACAGGCGGCGACTTTTGGGCAACATACTGGTGGATATGCAGGCGCTATCCAGAGATGATCTGGAAAACAGCCTGCGCCATTTCGATCCCTTGCGCGATGGCAAGCTGGGCAAATATCTGGTCGGAAGCGGACTGATCAGTCAGAGCCAACTCGATGAAGCCTTGCAAATGCAGGACAGGGAATCGCCAAAACCTCAGCCTGCCGCCAAAAAACTGCTTGCCAGTCTGGGCAGCCCCCGTTCAATAAGCGATGTATTGGTTAGAATGGGCGCGGTCACCGAACCCGAGCTGGAG
>JAJXTL010000277.1 GCA_021783855.1 Pseudomonadota bacterium | reverse complement strand
CTTTTGCCGCTATAATCCGCGTTCTAAACGATTTTCCCTCTAAAAGTTAAGGAAGCAAGCATGAGCGATGACCAGGCCACGATGACCAAAACAACGCCGCAACAATTTTTTGTTGCGCTCTGGGCGGGGATGTTCGCGCCCATTATTGCCATAGCGCTCATATTGGGCCTGATAGCCAAGATTCAGGGCAGCCATGGTGAGAAGGATTCACTTGAGTTCAATAGCAAGGCTACGCTGGAACGCATCCAGCCGGTAGGGCAATTGAATATTGTCGATGCCAGCGCACCACGCGTGGAAATGGAAGGTAAACAGGTATTTGATGCAGTATGTACCGCTTGCCATACACCTGGCGCACTGGGGGCACCGAAGTTTGGTAACAAGGCTGACTGGGCGCCACGTATCAAGCAGGGCTACGCAACGCTGATCAAACATGCTGAGGAGGGTATCCGCCAAATGCCACCACGCGGCGGCAACCCGGATCTGTCCGATATTGAAATTGCCCGTGCCGTGGCATACATGGCAGATGATGCTGGAGCCAAATTTACGCCACCCGAAGGTGCAGCCCCTGCTCCAGGTGCCGCACCGGCAGCCGGCGCAGCCCCTGCGGCCGCAGGAGCCACACCCGCAGCGGGCGCGGCTCCCGCAGCAACACCTGCCGCTGCCAAACCGGCTGCGGCCAAGTAAAGACACGCATCGTGTGATGTGATGGTTAAACATTCGCACAGTGTCAGCTTTGCCTGACACAGCGCTCATGTATAAAAGCTGCCCCGAGTGTGGAAGTGCCCGGTTGCGAGGCTCTTCTGTCCGCACCGGGGACACCCTGATGCAGCGAGTCATTTTGACGCCGCTGCGTTGTCGCGAATGCCGTGCCCGTTTCTGGATTTATAGCCCGTTCAAAATTATCTTTCTGGGGATTGTGCTGCTGGGGATGGCTTTCTTTCTGGTGCGCGGTCAGCTGAATTCCACCCCCGTATCGGCTGCGGGTGATCTTGCCGCGGCGGACAAGCAGTTTGCCAGGCTGTCGGCGCAGGCGCTTAAGGGCGATACGGACGCGCAGCTTAGGCTGGGTAAAATGTATGCCAATGGCGAGGGTGTGATTGTGGATGTCACTCAGGCCGCCAAGTGGTTTGCAAAAGCTGCGCAGCATGGCAATAGTGAGGCGCAGTTTCAGTATGCTTCTGCTTTACTGGATGGTCGCGGTGTGGTGCAGGATTATCAGGCCGCCCTGAAATGGATCGAGATGCCGGCGCGGCGCGGCAACCCGCAAGCCCAATACCGTTTGGGCCAAATGTATCGTTTCGGCATCGGTACACCGATCGACAAGGTCAAGGCTTATATGTGGTTCAATCTGGCCGCTGCTCAGGGCATGGAAGACGCAGCGAGAGCGCGTGAAAGTGTCGTCGGGCAATTGAAGCCGGAAGAAATAGCCAAAGCGCAGGCAGATGCGCACCGTATCAACGAACAGATTTATCCTAAAACGGGTACTGCGCCGCCACCCTCTACTTCGCAGCCAGCATTGCCTTGAGTTGCGCCAATCGCGCGTTGCCCTGCTGACGCTGTTCCGCGGGATCGGCGTCCTCTCCGGTCTTGCGCACATCTTCCTGCGAAACTTCGCTGATAAAGCGTGAAGGCTCGCAGCTCTGAAATTCGCCGGCACGTTTGCGTTTCTTGCAAAAACTGATGGTCAGCGAGCGCTGAGCACGTGTGATGGCGACATACATCAGGCGCCGTTCTTCTTCCAGCGTGCCATTTTCCACTGCATCGCGATGCGGCAGGATGTCTTCTTCGGCTCCAACCAGAAACACGTGGCCGAATTCCAGCCCTTTGGCCGCGTGAATGGTGGACATGCGCACCGCGTCGACCTCGGCATCGTCGCGGTTCTCCAGTAGCGTGATGAGGGCGATGGTCTGGGTCAGGGCGATGACATCCTTGCCGTCCTCCTCGCCTTTCTTGCCGAGCCAGCCGACAAATTCCTGCACATTGTTCCATTTGCTCTGCGCGCTGCGGGATTCCTCGCTGTCAAACAGATAGGCTTCATAATTGATCGCTTTCAGCAGGTCGGCCATGATCTCGGCGGCAGGCGTCTTGCGCACGCGGAATTCCAGCGCGTTGATGAAATTGCAGAATTCGATCAAGGGGTCCAGCTGGCGTGCCGGAAGCTGGCTCTGGAAGCCCGCCTCGAAGGCTGCTTCAAACAGACTGACATGACGCTGGCCCGCATACTCGCCGAGTTTTTCCAGTGTTGCTGCACCCACCCCGCGTTTGGGCGTGGTCACGGCGCGGATGAAGGCAGGATCATCGTCGCTGTTGGTGAGCAGACGCATGTAGGCGGTGATGTCCTTGATTTCGGCTTTTTCGAAAAAAGATTGTCCACCCGACATGGCATACGGCACTTTTTCATTGCGCAGAAACTGCTCGAATGGCCGTGCCTGATAATTGCCGCGATACAAAATGGCGTAATCGCCATAGCGTGTACGGTGCTCGAATTTATGCGCCAGCAGCCGCATGACCACGTTCTGCGCCTCTTCCTCTTCGTCCTTGGCGGACATGACGTGCAACGGGTCGCCATTGCCATGCTCGCTCCACAATTGCTTGTCATAGAGCCGCGTGTTGTTGGCAATGACGCTGTTGGCTGCACGCAGGATGCGTATCGTGGAGCGGTAATTCTGGGTCAGCTGGATGACTTTCAGGCGTGGATAATCCTCATGCAGCTGGTGCAGATTTTTTACGTCCGCGCCGCGCCAACCGTAGATCGCCTGATCGTCGTCACCGACGGCGGTGAAAGCGCCGGACACGCCGGTGAGTAATTTGACGATCTGATACTGGCAGGCATTGGTATCCTGGTATTCATCCATCAGCAGATAGCGCAGTTTTTTGCGCCATTTTTCCAGCACCTCGGCGTCGCTGGCGAATAATTCGGCGGGCAGCCGGATCAAGTCATCGAAATCCATTGCCT
>JAJXTL010000276.1 GCA_021783855.1 Pseudomonadota bacterium | reverse complement strand
GGCGCCTAGGATGGCAGACATGGAATTCGATGCCCATCCCGCGATAATCACGCCATACACACCGAGCGACGCCATTGCCAGGATATACAGCAAACCTGCATTGATATTGGCCACAACCAGTTCCGCGTTGAACGGCACTACCGCCCAGACAGCCAGTGCCGGCATCAGGGTCAGAATAGGCGCAATGATGAACAGAAATTTATTCGCGCCACTCGGGACGATGATTTCCTTCATAAACAACTTGAGACCGTCTGCCAGGGGCTGCAACAGACCGAAGTAGCCGACCCGGTTCGGCCCGATGCGTATCTGCATCCAGCCGATCACCTTGCGTTCCGCCAGCGTCAGGTACGCGACGGCACCCATCAACGGCAGAATAATCACCACGATCTTGAGCAAAGTCCAGATGGGCAACCACGCAGGCCCCAAAAATTTCTGTACGGGTTCCAACCATTCCATCATGCACGCTCCACGGTCAACTCACCAAACATGGCGCCCAGCCCCGATGTCGCCGGATGACCCGCCGCGACGCGCACCACCCCGCGCGGCAGCTTGCCATCTGTTTTCACCGTCAATTGCACGGTTATGCCGCCTTGTGTGACACGGGCAAGATCGCCGGACTGCAATCCCAGTTTTTGCAATTCATCGCCATGCAGCATCGCGACAGGCGGGGCCGCATCATTGGTTTTCTGCAAGGAAACCGCACGACGCACCAGCGCATCGGCAAAATAGATAGGCACATCGCTCACGCGTTGAAATCCCCCCGGCTGCGCCTCACCCCTTTGCAAAGGGAGGGCAGGTTGGAATCCCTGCAACCCCACGTCATCCATGTGATTGTCAAGCCGGTCGGCCAGCGCGCCCTGTGACAGACACGCGTCACGAGCCGCTTCGCTGGTGTCGTAATCGAATCCGGCGACATCCAGCAGATTGCCAAGTACGCGCAATACCTTCCATGCCGGACGCGCATCCCCCAGTGGTTTGACCGCCCCCTTAAAACTCTGCGCTCGCCCCTCCGCATTAACAAAGGTGCCGGATGTTTCGGTGAACGGCGCGATGGGCAGCAGCACATCGGCATAGTCCATAGCCTGATGCTTGAATGCCGACATGGCGACCACCATATCCGCTTTGCGCATTGCAGCGATGGCCAGTTGTGGATTATGCATATCGAGCTCAACCTCTGCATTCAGCAGCAGATAGGCCTTGCGGGGATTTTCCAGCATCTGAGCTGCATTCATACCCTGCACGGAGGCTGCAAAAGGCACCGCGCCGGCCAGATAACCGCCTGTGCTGTTGGCGGCCTCGCCCAGAAATCCGAATTTTGCAGAGCACAGTCCGGCAATCTGTTCTGCAAGCCATGCGAGCTGACCAGCTTGAGGATGCTGCTGTGCAAAGTTACCCAGCAACACTGCGGCACGCTCTCCGGCAGCCAGACTTTTTGCTATGGACAGGGCCGTATCAGTAATTTCGATATGCTGTAGTGCAGGCAAGGATTGAGGATTGATGATTGAGGATTCATCAACGGGCGCACCTCGATCCTCAATCAGCGCTTTCAAAATTTGCGCCAGCATGTTCACCATGTCGGCAGGCGCGACAATCGCCTTGTTGGCGACCTTCATCAGCAAATCGTCATCGCCGGCATGCACCACGTTCGCCTCGGCGCCGGCTTTGACGGCCTGACGTATGCGCTGTGCCAGCAAGGGGTGATCCTTGCGCAGAAAACTCCCCACGATCAAAAAGCGGTCGCAGGCATTGATTTCCGAAACCGGCATGCCTAACCAGGGTGCGCCCGCCAGCTTGCCATCCGAACTAAAATCGGACTGGCGAAGACGAAAATCGACGTTGCCGCTGCCGATACCGCGCATCAGTTTTTGCAGCAGATAGAGTTCCTCAAAAGTTGAGTGAGGCGTCGCCAGGGCTGCGATATGTTCGGCTCCGGCACTGGCGGCTATCTGACGCAGCCCGTTGGCGACATATTCCAGAGCGGTCGCCCAGTCAACTTCTGCCCACTGTCCGCCTTGTTTGATCATGGGCTTAGTCAGACGCTCGGGCGAATTCAACCCTTCGTAGCTGAATCTATCCTTGTCGGAAATCCAGCATTCATTGACGGCCTCATTTTCGACCGGCACGACCCTGACCACCTTGTTTTCCTTGACGTGCAGGGCAAGATTGGCTCCCAGCCCGTCATGCGGACTGACCGATTTGCGGCGCGACAACTCCCAGCTGCGTGCAGTATAACGGAATGGTTTGCTGGTCAAGGCGCCCACCGGGCACAGATCGATCATGTTGCCCGACAGTTCGGAATCGACTGCACTGTCGACGAAACTCATGATCTGGGCGTGTTCCGAACGGTTTGCCATGCCCAGTTCCATCTGCCCTGCAATTTCCTGACCAAAGCGCACGCAACGGGTACATTGAATACAGCGGCTCATCTCAAGTGTGGAAATCAACTCGCCGATTTGTTTTGGGTTGACCATGCGTTTTTCTTCGGTGTAACGCGATGCGCCTCCCCCGTAACCCACTGCAATATCCTGTAGCTGACATTCACCGCCCTGATCGCAAATCGGGCAATCCAGCGGATGATTGATCAGCAAAAACTCCATCACGCCTTTTTGCGCCTTGATCGCCATCTCGGAATGCGTATGCACCTTCATGCCTTCTGCCGCAGGTGTCGCACAAGCCGGCAGCGGTTTGGGCGCTTTTTCCACTTCGACCAGACACATCCGGCAATTAGCTGCGATGGATAATTTCTTGTGGTAGCAAAAATGCGGAATATAGACGCCGGCTTTATTTGCCGCATCCATCACCGTCGAACCGCGTTCGGTCTCGACTAACTTGCCATCAATTTCAATGTTGATCATTGCGCACCCAATAGCTTTACACCAAACAACACTTGTGTTCGATGTGATATTCAAATTCCGCCCTGAAATTCTTCAGCATCCCCTGCACCGGCCACACGGCAGCTTC
>JAJXTL010000071.1 GCA_021783855.1 Pseudomonadota bacterium | reverse complement strand
GCACTGCTCTCATTGCCGGTCAGCACTTTTTCCGCGATGACGCCATCCAGTGCATTTTCCCAGAAGATGCGGCGCTTGGCAGGATTCGTCACGCGCTGTTTGACCAGTCCGCGAAAACGTTCCGCGAAGAGCGCCAGACGGCTGAAATTCTGCGGAATGACGGCTTCGAGCTTGCCGCGCATCATGCGCGTCAACACAGGCGAAGCACCCCCGCTGGAAAAAGCCACCATCAGCGGTGAACGATCCAGAATGGCTGGCATGATGAAACTGCAAAGAGCGGGGTCATCCACCACATTCACCGGTATATTGCGCGCACGCGCCAGCTCGGAGACCTGAGTGTTGACACTCTTGTCATCGGTCGCGGCGACAACCAGCACCACATTGCACAAATGCTCAGCCTCGAAACGGGCAACGATGCACTCGACGTCCGCCTGCCCGGACAAAGAAAGTTCAATGTGCGGCGCAACCACGCGCACCCTCGCTCCCGCATCCAGCAGCACACCCGCTTTGCGCTTGGCAACTTCGCCACCGCCGACCACCAGGCATAACTTTTCCTTGACGTTGAGAAAAATCGGCAAAAAATCCATATCAGCTTCCCAGATAATCGCGGGCGCGTGCCTGCCACATCGCTGCTGCCATGCGCTGTGCATCATCCATGTCCGTCACTCTTCCCATCGCACGCAATGCAATGGCAGCGGTAGCATGCACGGCAGCCTGTCCGTATTCGTCCTCAATATCGCCTCGCCACAGTCGGCCCAGACGTGAAACATCCATCGTTTCATCCTTCATGTGACGCGAATTGAACAAGGCCGGCCATACTTCAGTCACCATTTCGCCTTGCAGCAGGAGCCTCACCTTGCAGTCGGCATCGGGATTACGTTCCGCCTCACCGCCCTCGCCCTTGAATACGGCAAGTGAAGTATCCCCCAACAACTGTGCCGCGCCCTGATGAGTCTCATCATAGCCCGGGTGAAATATCCCCATGATGGAGGCTGCCGCGCGTGCAGGATTTAACATGCGCACAACCGAATGCACCGGAGAACGCAACCCAAGCGTTTCTTTAAGATCAATATACTGCTGCAACACAGGATTCATCGCACCGAGCAGGATGAACGCAAAGTTGCGCTGTTCCAATTGCTGTGCAGCCTGCTCGAACGAGCGGCAGTTTGCCACGCCTAACGCGGCAAGCGCATCGGTTGTGTTAACACGCTCTGCTGATTTCACTTCCATACCATGCATCAACACCTTGATGCCGTTACTTGCCAGCAACAAGGCTGACAAAACGAACCAGGGCAGTTGACGGCGCTTGCCCGCATAGGCCGCCCAGTCCAGATCAACCACGGGAAAATCCTCCGGCACACGGATACTCTGGCGCGATGCCTCGGCAAAGCCTGCCATTTCAGCCACCGTTTCTTCCTTGACTCGCATCAGCATCAAAAAAGCGCCGATCTGAGCGGGTTCAGCCTGACCCTTGAGCATCATCGCCATAGCTTGCCCGGCTTCCTGTTGCGTCATATCGCGCGCGCCGCGGCGCCCCTTACCCAGAAATTGTATATATTGCGCAAATGGATGTGTCATATTTTTCCGATGGTTAAATGATTGCCTGTATTGGATTGTTGCTTTACGCGCCGAATAAAAGCCACAAAGCGCGCTGCCCAATAGCAGCTGCCTATGGTGCGCAGATGAGTATAAGATGCAAGCATATTGTGCAGCACCAGCCCGTCACGCTCCCCGTCTATACCATAACCGCGCTCGACATGGTAAGCGTAGCGTGTATCCGTAGGCAAATTTTCCAGACTGGAATAATGAAACTCGTGCGCCCTGATTTGCATCGAAGGCCCGTTTGGGCGCGGCCACGGATGCGACTCGGCTTCTTTTAAATGCACATAACCGCGACCGACAGGCTTGTCGTGCATCTGCACATCGCCCGGAATCGCGCCCACCATTTTGTAGTATCGTCCCTGATAATCGATGCTGCGTGACAGATACATCAGTCCGCCGCATTCGGCATAAGTCGGCATACCGTTTTCAATCATCTGTTTGATCTGCATACGCAAGGTGTCGTTGGCTTCCAGTTCTGCCGCACAAGTCTCCGGAAACCCTCCGCCGATATACAAGGCATCGACATCCGGCAAAGTCGCATCGCGCAGGGCGTCGAACGGCACCAGTTCCGCACCCGCTTCAGTCAAAGCATCGAGATCGTCGGCATAATAGAAACCGAAAGCCCGGTCGCGGGCGATGGCAATGCGCACTTTATCCCTGCCGGGCAGGGCGATGATCTCGGCCTTGCCGGGCGTATCCAGCGGTTCTTTTTTCGACAAAGTCAGCAGTTTGTCCAGATCGACCTGTTCAGCGATGGCCTCGCCTATCTGCTTGATCTTGGCCGTCGCGACATGGGATTCATTGCTGGGCATCAAACCCAGGTGACGCTCGACGATGCTGAGCCGTTCGTCGTGATGGATCGCACCGATCACCGGCACATCGGTGTAGTGCTCGATGACCGCACGCAATTTGGCTTCGTGGCGATTGCCACCCAGATTGTTGAGTATCACACCGGCAATATTGATGTCGCGATCGAACGCCTGATAGCCCAGAATCAGCGGCGCAATGCCGCGCGTCATGCCGCGCGCATCGATCACCAGAAATACCGGAAGATCGAGCATCTTGGCCAGCGCCGCGTTGCTGTTGCTGCCATCGAGCGCCAGACCGTCGTACAGTCCCTTGTTGCCTTCCACCAGATTAACTTCTGCGCTGTGGCGAGAAAAAGTGGCGATGATGTCGCAGCGTTCCATCAAATACAGGTCAAGATTTCGACAGGGACGGTCAGCCGCCTGCGACAACCACATCGGATCGATATAATCCGGCCCCTTTTTGTAGGGCTGCACGACATGTCCGCGCGCTTTTAAGGCAGCGCACAAACCGATGCTGACCATGGTTTTACCCGATGACTTGTGTGCTGCCGAAATCAATAAGCGGTTCATGGCAGCCAGGTGACAGGATCAATCGGCAATGTACGGCTTGTCATAAGGCAGAAAATTCAATATTCGCACGCTGACCGTTGTGATGATGAAGGCAACGGCAAGGCCGCCGAGGCCCAACAGGATTTCATAAACGGAAGGAGTGTAACTTGCAATCTGACCATCGCCGAAGGTGCTGCTGACCTGGAAGCCGGGGAAAATATCAAGCGGATAAGCTTGCCCGCCGATGATGAACACATACAGAAATGCAAATCCGCCCAGCACGACAGTAAGTGAAGCCGCCAGTGCGCTGATCTTACTTCTGAGACCCGGCAGATAGATCAGAATCAACGGTACGATATTGCCCAATACCACATAACCCCACCAGAACAGGGTCGGGTAGACGCCGCCATCCTTCAGGATAAAATGCTCGAAACCTGTTTTATGTGCAAAATACAGGTTGGTCATATGATAAACGGCCACCATGTACAGCGATGCGAGCACGAACACGCCGAGCAGATGCTTCTTGCGTTCCATGATCGCAGGATCAAGCACCTTATCATTCCATGCATACATTACAGTCTGTACCATATGGAACACGGCCATACCCCAGGAGAAGGAAAGTACGATGAACATCGGCGGCAAGATGGCAGAGCCATAAGCCTGACGAGCAGTGAGAAAAGCGAAGATCAGACCGGTGCCGGTGGTGAGAATAAAACGCCAGGCAAACACCGCCAGTCCGACTGTTTTCGTCCATACATTCATGCGCTTTTCCATCATGGTCCACAGATACGCGACCACCAGCCCGAACAAACCGGAATAAAGCACCACGTTCCACGCAAAAACAGAAGTCACATTGAAGTTGAAGACGGGAAGCATGAAACGATCGGGGCGGCCCAGGTCGAGCATCAACACAGCCAACCCTCCCGCCAGCATGGCGATGGACAGCAGACTGGCCAAAGGCGCGCGCGCCTTGTAAATGGCTTTACCGAACACCGAACCGATAGATGCGACATTCAGTACGCCCGATGCGGCCACGATCAAAAAAATCGCGAATACATGCGGCACCCCCCATACAATCTGGTTGTTCATGCCGGTAATAATATGCCCGTGACTTTCCATCATATGCACGGAATACAGGGCAGCCAGAAGCACCAGTCCGCCTGCGGCCAGCAGCAGGTAATACAGGCGATTCTTGAATTGCAACGCGGCATATTTATTGTTCAACGACGTCGACATGCTCATATTCCTTGGTAATGGATGCCGGGATTTAGTCCCAAATCGGAGCGCACCTGTACAGAAGCGACGGTGCGTAGTTTCTTGGCGATTTCACTGTTCTGGTCATTCAGATCGCCGAATAAAATGGATTTATTCGGGCAAGCTTCGGCGCAAGCGGGCTGTTTGCCTGCATCGATGCGATGCACGCACAGGGTACAACTCTCCACCGTACCCTTGCCGCGCGGCACATCGGGATTCTGATTGTGCAACGGTTCATGTACGAAGGAACGCGCCTTGTACGGACAGGCCATCATGCAATAACGGCAGCCGATGCAGCGATGCTTGTCAACCAGCACGATGCCGTCCGCACGCTTGAAAGAAGCGCCCGTGGGACATACATCCACGCAAGGTGGTTCTTCGCAATGCTGGCACATCATGGGCAGCGCAAAACTGCGTCCCGCGCTGACATCCTTGATCTCGATTTTTCTGATCCATTGCGAATCGGTAGGCGCCAATCCGCCTGACAGCCCGTTTTCCTTGTTGCATGCAGTCACGCATTCATGGCAACCGTCCGCACAGTTCGCGGTATCGATCAGCATTCCCCAACGAACTTTGCTGGAGACGGCTTCTGACTTGCCATGGGCAACATCAAACAGCAACAAGCCCGGTGCGATGGTAACTGCTGCAACGCCTAATGAAGTCTTTAAAAAACTTCTGCGCTGATTATGGATGTCATTCATTTTGCATTCCTTTGCAACCAGGCACTCTTGCGCGTACCGGAATGGCATTCGAAACAATCGATCTTGACTGCTTCATAGCGATGACACGCGACACAGAAACTGTCTTCCCGCGCAATCACACTGTCATCCTTGGTGCTGGCATGACATTCGATGCAGTTTTTAAGGCTGATCTTGTCATCGCGTATACCCTTATGCACAACCTCATCGCGCTGGTGTATCAGCAGATGCATGTGATTCTTGCGCATCCACACAGGATCCCTCACGCACTGCCCACCACGACCGATGTCCAACTTGTAAGGAGTGTCCTGCGCAGCCCAGACAGCCGGGATGCACATGCAGAAAACAGCCAATACAAGCGCTCCGCGAATCAGCACCCTGATATCCAGCCGCAGATAACCGCGAACGATCATTTGCAGCCGGTTGATCGGTGAGTCGGCAACCTGTCTGACCTCTTTATGAAAAAAGTTCGACAGACCAGTGGTACCCAGCACCGCAGATTGATCGCTCATCAGGTTCATACAGCGTTACTCACCCAGACCCATTTGAATGTACCCTGTCGGACACACATCCGCGCAAATGTGGCAGCCGATACACTTGTTGTAATCGGTGTCTACATAGCGGCCCAGCGTGGCTTTTGCCTTGGGCACACGGAACACGGCAGTTTGCGGGCAATACACCACGCAATTGTCGCATTCAAAACACATACCGCAGCTCATGCAACGCTTGGCTTCAGCGACTGCATTTTCCTGCGTGAGCACACCCAGCCTGTCTTCAAAGTTACCCAGTGCAGACTGCGCATCCAGCGTAATAATATTGCGTTTATTGCGGGAGACAATCGAAAAATGCCCCATGAACAGCTTATCGTGCGGAATGATATAGCGGTCTGAACGGTCATCAAAGTTATGGATGGCCACATTGGAGTGATCGGTCCCGCGCAAAGGCTCATGCGTTTCCTTGACTTCCAGCCCCTTCTCCATCATCTTGCGCATCAGATCGAACTGGTGTGCGTCGATCTTAGGGCGTTTTTCCAGATCCATGCCATTGAGGTAATTATCGATGCCATCGGCAGCGATGGAACCGTGACCGATAGCCGTGGTCAGCAGATGCGGCTTGATGATGTCGCCACCGGCGAACACGCCTTTTTGACCGGCAACCAGATAGTTGCGATCCGTGGAAACCGCACCTTTACCGTTGTTGAATTCTTCAAGTCCGGTAAAATCCACCGCCTGACCAATGGCTGATACGATCAGGTCAGCGTCGATATTGCGCTCTGTACCTTCGATATGCTTGACTTCCAGCCTGTTGCCGATCATTTTGGCTTCACACTGACACACGCGCAACGCCGTAGCACGCCCATCTGCACCACGCACAATGCCGATAGGCACCAGGCTGCCAAGAATTGCAATACCTTCGGCAAGCGCCTGTTCGATTTCATGCTTGTTGGCTTGCATCTTGTCGATATTGAATATCGAGGTAAGCGTCACTTCGGCACCCTGCTTGACCGAAATTTCCGCCACATCGTGCGCCATCTGACCCGAAATAGCCTGTTCAAAATCGGTAGGCTTGGATTCTTCCAGGTGACCCAGACGACGTGCGACGGTCGCAACGTCGATCGATGTATCACCACCACCCACCACCACCACGCGTTTGCCTACATGTTGCAGACGACCATCGTTAAACGCCTTGAGGAAGGCTGTCGCTGTCACTACGTTAGGTGCTGCGCTGTCTTCGAGCGGCAATGCACGTCCGGCTTGTGCGCCCATACCCAGAAAAACGGCATCGAAGTCACTGCGCAACTGCTCCAGTGTGATGTCGGTGCCCACACGGCAGTTCATTCTGGTTTTCACACCCAGGTCTATGATGCGCTTGATTTCGGCGTCGAGCACTTCACGCGGCGTACGGAAACCCGGAATGCCGTAACGCATCATACCGCCCAGATGTTCATGATCGTCAAACACGGTGACTTCATGACCCTTCAGGGTCAGCTGATAGGCGCAGGACAAACTGGCAGGTCCGCCGCCGATCACGGCAACTTTTTTACCGGTAGGCACAGCATCCGTGCTGAAGCCCAGGTTGTTGGCGATTGCATATTCACCCAGAAAATGCTCTACGGAATTGATACCCACGTGATCTTCCAACGCATTGCGATTGCAACCGGTCTCGCAGGGTGCCGGGCATACGCGTCCCATCACAGATGGAAATGGATTGGCTGAAGTCAAGCGACGCCATGCATATTCCTGCCAAGGCATGGCAGGTTTGCCGTCTTTGCCGACCGGCGGTTTTTCTGTCCCGCGAACAATAGAAAGGTAGCCGCGAATATCTTCGCCCGCCGGACAGCTTCCCTGACAAGGGGGCGTAGACTGAATATAAGTTGGACACTTATGCGTAAAACTTGCCTGGAATATTTGTTCGCTCCATTTACGCACCTTGTGATCGCCGTCCTTGTAACGGCGGAAGGTAATTTTTTGGGGAGTTTCTATTGTTTCTGACATTTCGACCTACCTCCAGTAAATTGTTACTTAACACCCAGTTTGATTGCATTGCTGACCAGCTGATGTACGCCACCTATCATTTTCCGGTCGAATCCGTATATCGGCAAAACCTTGGTAAATTGCGCCTTGCATATCGCGCAGATACAGGCCATGAAATTCACGCCATGCTCATCCGCGACCTGCTGCAACACTTCCATACGGGGCAGCGCACCCTTGACGCGCACATCCAGCAAGTCGTCGGTCAGCAAGCCACCGCCGCCGCCGCAACAGAACGTCCGCTCATGAGTGGTACTCGGATCCATTTCAATAAAATTATTGGCAACCGCCTTGATGATATTGCGCGGAATGTCGAACTGACCACCCGGATAACCGCCCATACCGGAACCGAGCGCAACGTTGCATGAGTCATGAAAGGTAATGATGTGCTTGTCGTTGAGCGACTTGTCGAAAACCAGCCGCTCATCCTGTATCATGTCCCAGGTGAACTCGCAGATATGCGTCGGCTGTTTATAGCGATGATCGAGCTGCTTTTGCAACATCTGTGCGAAGCGGTCGTTGGGATCTGCGCCATCGCCTACCCCGCTCAGGGTATTCCAGAAGCTGTACGCCACGCGCCAGGCATGACCGCACTCACCCACCACAATGCGCTTGACACCCAACTCCAGCGCGGCCTGACGTATGCGCAGTGCGATGGTGCGCAACTGCTCGTAATTGCCGATGAACATGCCGAAATTACCCGCCTCCGAAGACATGGATGACACGGTCCAGCTGGTACCGGTCGCGTGAAACACCTTGGCGTAGCCGATCAGGCTGTCGATATGCGGCTCGGCGAAGAAGTCGGCGGAAGGCGTAATCAGCAGCACTTCCGCGCCATGCACATCTATAGGAAAACGCACATCGATGCCGGTCGCATCCTTGACGTCCTCTTCCAGCCCTTCCAACGTATCTTTCAGCGCCGCAGCAGGCAGCCCCAGGTTATTGCCGATCTTGTGTACTTTTCCTATGATTTCAAGAGAATATTTTTGTCCATATCCTACGCTGTCGAGTATCTCCCGCGCCGCCATGGTGACTTCCGCCGTATCGATGCCATAAGGACAGAACACGGAGCAGCGACGACATTCAGAACATTGGTGAAAATAGTTATGCCACTCATCGAGCACCTCGCGGGTCAAATCGCGCGCGCCTACCAGTTTCGGAAACAGCTTCCCAGGCAGCGTAAAATAGCGGCGGTAGACACTGCGCATCAGATCCTGACGCGCCACCGGCATGTTTTTCGGGTCTTGCGTCCCGATGAAATAGTGACACTTATCAGAGCAGGCACCGCAGTGCACACAGGCATCCATGTACACTTTAAGCGAACGATACTTTGACAGCAGATCGCCCATCTTGGCGATGGCTTTGTCGTGCCAGTCATCCACCAGATGACCGGGAAAGCCGATCGCTTCATTGATTTTGTCACTGGCGACAAAGGGGCCCTTCCCTTCCATCGCACCCGGTTTTAAAGCCGGGATGATGGGAATAATACGATAAGCCGGTGCGGCAATATCAGCCATCCTATTTCTCCGATTCCAGTTTGGCAGCCCAGGCGGCGATATGTCGCTTTTCCCTCGGGTTGTCGGTCTGATTGCGAGTGGGTGAAAAAAACACTCCCGGTGCATGCAATAATTTGCTTACGGGGAAGATGACCAGAAGTGTGAAAACCAGCGACAGATGCACATACAGCGCAATACTTGTCGGCAAGGATTGAATATTCAAATGCATCAACCCAAGAAAAAAATTCTTAATCCCGATCACATCAGGATGTACAGCGAACTTCATCAGCAAACCGGAACTCGCAATGCTGATAAATAAAACCAGCATCAAATGATCCGAGGGCGTCGATATATAGCGGATACGTTCGACGAACAGTCTGCGCGCCCATAATCCACATGCACCCAGCAGCATGGCGATGCCCGCATAGATGCCGAACGGCTGTATAAATACCACCCACCACCATACGGGTTCCGTGAAATAACGCAGATGACGCAGCAGCACCAGCAAAAGACTGGCATGAAACAACCATCCCAAACCCCATGTCCAAAGATTCGCCTTGAACAGACTCTCGAAAAAAACCACCTCGCGCGTCATGCGCAACACCACGCCGCCTTTAGTGGTCGGCGCGGGTGTGGTCGGTATCTTAAGAGGCGCAGGGGTATTGGCATAGGTACGGATGCGAGACAACAACCCGACAACGAACACCAAAGTCGAAAAATAGAAAAAGATCGCAAACAATGTGTTCATCGTTGGGCCCGAATCCTGAATCGATTATATGCAACCGGTTGGCTTAGGCAGGCCCGCGATCTTGCACGCTTGTTTACCTGGACCGTATGGGAACAGACCATAAAGGTATTCGCTGGTGCCCTTATCAGCGCCCAGTTTTTTACCGATAGCCTTGGTCAGTACGCGTACTGCCGGCGCGATTTGATATTCCTCGAAATACTCGCGCAGAAAATTGATTACCTCCCAATGCTGTTCGGTCATCTCGATGCCCTCAGTCTGAGCCAGATAACTGCCGACTTCCGGGTTCCATTCAGCCAAATCGACCAGGTAACCTTCTTCATCCGTTTCGTAACTTTTGCCGCCCACTTCGATGCTAGACATACGTGTTCTCCTCTTTAAAAATTAAACTTACAGCCAGGATTGGCAGGTTTTGTTGGCAACGACCAGTTCGACGAAGCCCGCATAATCAACAAACGCGGCACCATCAAGCAGCTTGTCAGCCAGTCCGCGCGCTTCAAGGTCCGGACGCAGCACGCTGATTCTAAACTTGCCCATCGCTGCACGCAATTTACCTTCATACGCATTGCCAGTCGTCGCAGCGTAAACCGCGTCTTCGATCAGCAGAACATCGCCACCGGTTGCTGTATTCAAACAGCTTTCCAGCGCCGTATCGGACAGGGGTGATCGGTTAATGATATGCAACATTAAAACTCTCCTTAGAAACTCAAGATCACGTCTTGCTCATCCATCAACGCACCCATCTCGGCACGACTGAGCACAGTGACATTTACCAGAAAATCTTCCACCGCCAGACCGCGTGCCTGCATAGACTCCTGATCGACGTACAATTTCTCGACATCGTAGTCTTCCAGTGCGCGATAAGCCGGCGAAAAGTTCTTGGTTTCAATTCCCTTCGTCTGCTGGCCCTTCTTCAACTGATACACACCATCATCGGTGAACACCAGCGAGACATCCTGATCGAAAGCTGCGGTGATCAGCACCACTTCCAACGATTCCAACGCATAAATCGTGCCGTAAGGTGCCTTGCGGTTAACGAACATGAATTTTTTGACATCACTCATCTCGTCTCTCCTCAATCGCCGAAGGTGACCAGGCGGTCACACTTGATTCCAGATTCAACCAGCTGCCCGAGACCCGAGATACGAAAACCCTTCGCAAGATTTTCTTCCCGGATGCCACGACGCATGGCAGCTGCCACACACACCACCAGATCAACCTTGTGATCTTCAGCCAACTTGGTCCAACGGTTGACGATGTTGCGATCGTCCTGCGGCGGCTCAGTCAGTTTCGAGGCATTATTCACGCCATCGTGATAGAAGAACACGCGCCACACCTCATGCCCTCCTTCTATGGCCGCCCTGGCAAACAGGTAAGCCGAATCACTGGCCTGGTGCTGATAAGGCCCTTCGTTGACAACTATTCCAAATTTCATAACAAAGCCCTATCAGAAACGGATATGCGTTGAAGCGTTCAGGTTTGCACGAGAACCGCGCCAGTCGTCAATCAGGTACTTGGTAAACGGCAGACCGGTCTTTTCGAAGAAACGCGGCCAGCCGATACGATCGATCCAGTCAGCCAAACGCTCCCAGGGACGCGCATCATCCTTGTATACGCTGAGGATGTTTTTCACCGCGGCTGCAACTTCCGGCCAGCGTGGCGCATTGTTCGGCAAACCGGAGGCCACCATCTTCATGAAAGTTGGCTTGCCGCGCGCGTTGGAATTCTTGCCACCCACCCAGATTGCCAGCTTGGAATACTCTGGATCGTTGATCTGCATCGGCGGGCAGGGAGGATAACAAGCACCGCAGCACATACATTTCGACTCATCGATTTCCAGTGAAGGCTTACCGTTCACCATGGCAGGACGTATCGCCGCTACCGGGCAACGCGCCACAACGGTCGGACGCTCGCACACATTAGCGACCAGATCATGATTAATGACAGGCGGCTTGGTGTGCTGAACGATGATGGCAATATCGGCCTGACCGCCGCAGTTGATTTCGCAGCAGGAAGTCGACAGATGCACGCGGTTCGGCATTTCTTCACGCCTGAATTCGTCGTACAGTTCGTCCATCAGCGCCTTCACCACACCGGATGCATCGGTGCCCGGAATATCGCAGTGCAAATATCCCTGTGTGTGAGCAATCATGGTCACCGAGTTGCCCGTACCACCGACCGGGAAGCCATTTTTTTCCAGCTCGGCGATCAAGGGCGCGACTTTGCTCTCGTCCGACACCATGAACTCGATGTTGGATCTGATCGTGAAGCGCACACGACTGTCCGCATAATCATCGGCAATCTTGCACAGGCGGCGGATAGTATGTACGTCCATCTGACGAGCCGTACCTGCACGGACCGACCAGATTTCATCACCGCTGTGTGCTACATGATGCAACACACCCGGACGAGGACGATCATGATATTTCCAGTCACCGTAATTCTTTTCCATCACGGGATGCAAATATTTTTTGTTATCCGGCACGCCGGTTTCTTTAGGCTTGCGTTTTGCTGCTGGCTTTTCAGCTACGACGGCTTGATTCATTGCTTATCTCCTCAGGCGGCTTGTTTTTTTGCATTGATCTTGGCAACTTCTTCATCCCAGCCGTCGGTACGAACGTAAGGATTCATGCGCGGCGAATTCACCATGGAAGGATCCACGTCGATTTCCATTGCATCCAGGAAGTTGGTCAAACCGATACGCTCGATCATCTCACCGGTACGCTCATGCTCCAACGCATTCTCCGCAAAGAAATCGATGGTGCGCTGACCGAAATCAACCAGCTTTTCGATCGCTTCATCGGTATCCAGCTTCATGAATGGAATGACGACCGTACCCATCAAGCCACCGATCTTCAGATGACTCTTGCCGCCGACCAGCACGGTTGCTCCCTTGTCCTTGCCGGGTGCCAGAGCGCCCGTCATCACGTTGATGCAATGCATGCAACGTACGCAGTCCTGGTTATTGATTTCGATCGCATGCGTATCGCTGACCGCTACGCTGGAAATATGCTCGCCAGCCTTGATCTTGGCGATCTCCTTGACCTGAAAGGTCTTGGTCGGGCAACGCGCAACGATGTCGTTCACCAGCTCATCCATGCCGTGCTTGGCGAACCACTTCTTCGCCAGCGCCTCATCGGTGCGGATGTTGTCGCGCCAGGTACCAATCACCGCCATGTCGGCACGTTGAACCGAGTTCATGCAGTCATTCGGGCAACCGGAAAACTTGAATTTGAATTTGTAAGGCAGCGAAGGACGGTGAATGTCATCCAGGAAGGTATTCAGCACAGCACGGTGCGTCTTGGCTTCGTCGTAGCAGGACTGTTCGCAACGCGCAGCGCCCACGCAGGACATCGAGGTGCGCACGGCAGGACCTGCTCCGCCCAGATCGAATCCGAGTTCATTGATTTCGTCAAACGCCTTCTGCACGTTCTCTGTGGTCGCTCCCTGGAACATGATGTCGCCGGACTGACCGTGGAATGCAATCAGACCGGAACCGTGGTTTTCCCACAGATCGCAGAATTTGCGCAGAATGTCGGTGTCGTAGTGCATGCCGGGCGGCGGCATCACGCGCAGCGTGTGAAATTCGGCAGCATCCTTGAATTTAGGCTGACCGTTCTCGTCTTTGAGCTCGGTAAAGCGTGGAATAATACCGCCGCCGTAACCGAATACACCGACCGTACCGCCCTTCCAATAACCTTTTGTATCTGCATAGGAG
>JAJXTL010000275.1 GCA_021783855.1 Pseudomonadota bacterium | reverse complement strand
CGGTGTCCGCAAGGTGAACATCGACACCGACCTGCGCATGGCATCAACAGGCGCTACTCGCCGTTATCTCGCAGAGAACCCCAAGGATTTCGATCCGCGCAAATTCCTGGCGGAAACCACAAAGGCGATGAAAGCCATCTGCAAGGCAAGATACGAAGCATTTGGCAGCGCAGGTCAGGCAGGCAAGATCAAACCGCTCTCGCTGGAAGTCATGGCAGCCCGCTACGCCAAGGGTGAGCTGAACCCTATCGTCAAATAATACGTTAATACTGACTCAAAAAATGGCCGCTTAATGCGGCCATTCTTTTTGAATGAAGGCTGAATCAGCTATATCCCATCGAGAATTCTGTCGTGTCCTGTCATCTTAACGTAACAAATTCAGGTTAAAGTTTTCAAAGATGCCTGATAACTCAATGCCCCGCGTTCCAAGACTTAACCCAACATGAACAGCGTAATGCTTGTAGAAGATGATGCCATGCTGGGCCAGAGCCTGGTCCGGGCGCTTAACGATGCGGGCATGACGGTTGACTGGAGCCGCGATGGCAATGAAGGGCAGAAAGCCATTGAGAACGGCAGTTACTCGCTGGTATTGCTCGATCTGGGGCTGCCTGGAAAGACTGGACTGGAAATTCTGAAAGCGATGCGTGAGCGCGGCAATCGCACGCCCACATTTATCATTACGGCAAGAGAACAAATAGAGGATCTTGAAGCGGGGCTCGACATGGGCGGAGATGATTACCTCATCAAGCCCTTCAGCTTCAATGAGCTGTTGGCAAGAATCCGCAGGATATCCCGCTGGCAATGTGATGAAGCAACGATCAGCAACGGCGAAATCACGCTGGATATTGCAGGCTACAAGGCGACTTACCGTGGGGTATCCCAGCTGCTTTCGGTCAAAGAATTGGCGCTGATGAATGCATTCCTGAAGCAACCGGGCATGATACTTTCGCGCAGCCAGCTTGAAAAACACCTGTATGGATGGATAGATGAAGTCGACAGCAATGTGGTTGACGTGTTGATACACGGGCTGCGCAAAAAATTCGACAGCGAGATTATCCGCAACGTGCGCGGCATAGGCTGGATGGTCGTCAAACACCCTTGATGAGGTCCTTAAGAAATCAACTGACCCTATGGTCTGTCGGACTGTTGACGCTGGCGGGATTGCTGGCTGGCGGCATTTCCTATTTGCTTGCGCAAAAAGGCGCCAGCGTGTTCCTGGACCACCAGCTTCGCCTGGTTGCCGGAAGCGTGGATGAGGGTTCGCAGTTGCCGGCCATGCAAACCAAATTTCTCGGTGAAAACGAGCAGCAAAGACAGTACGGATTTGTAATACAGGTCAGCGTCCCGAACGAAGCCGTGCGATCGTCGCGTCCGGATTTTGACCTTCCGGTAGGCAAGGCAAGCGGCTATTCGGAACAGGTCTATCAGGGTGAAAAATGGCGCATCTATACCATCGTATATCCTGACCGCACAGTACAGGTTTCGCAGGCAGATGCGGTGCGACGCGCAATAGCGTCCGATGCGGCCCTATTTGCATCGCTTCCGATCGCAGGATTGCTGCCATTATGCTGGGTACTGGTTGTCTTCGGGGTGAAGCGCATATTGAAACCGCTTGCCGATGTGACGCTTGCAGTGACTTTGCGGGATGCGCGGAGTCTGACACCGATCGAGACCAAAGGCATTCCGGCAGAAGCGGCACCGTTGATCACCGAGATCAACAGCCTGCTTTTGCGCATACAGGAATCGATGGAATCGCAGCGTCATTTTGTGCTGGATGCGGCGCACGAGTTGCGCACGCCTCTGGCAGCGCTTCAGCTGCAAATAGACAACCTGTCGCAAAGCCTGTCAGCAGAAGACATGAATGTGCGCATCGCTGAATTGAGATTCGGCATGCAGCGCGCTTCCCGCATCGTTGCACAGCTTTTAAAAATGGCTCGTTACGAAGGGGAAAGCGAATCGATCGGGAGCAGACTGGATCTGGGGGAGCTCGTGAAACATTGCATCAGCGCCCTGATTCCGATAGCTGAAAAATCAGGAATCGACCTTGGCATGGTGCGCGATGACAAGGCAAGCATATTGGCAAATGCGGATGACTTGCGCGTCCTGTTCGGCAATCTGCTGGACAATGCGGTCCGCTATACCCAGGAAGGCGGAAAAGTGGATGTCGCTGTCGAGGTCTCGCAAAACAGGGTTAGCGTTTCGATTACCGACAATGGCTGCGGAATTCCAGAGGAACTGCTGCCGCGTGTGTTTGACCGGTTTTTCCGGGCGGGCAACCATAAGGCTGAAGGCAGCGGCATTGGCCTGGCTATCGTGAATGCGATAGCCAGGCGGGAAAATGCACAAGTCAGGCTTGCCAACAGGCAGGATGCAAAGGGCCTCATCGCCACGGTTTCGTTTAATCTTCACAGAAAGCCGCAGAGCTGACTGAGCCGTTTGTAACAAAAGATTCATCTTTATTTCACGCTGACTTAAGTCTCGCTTCGTATTCTCCCTGAACGAAAAGTTTGGCCCACGCGCACTGTGCTTGAAGCCGACTTTGATCTGTTTGAATATCTCGGGAGAAAGACATGCAAGTCAGCTTCAAAATGAAAAAACTCGCGCAGCTGATGTTGAGCGGTGCGTTGATCAGTGTAGCGCAGGCGTCCCTGGCACAGGACACGGTTGATCTCGGAACGGTGCAGAGCGGCAGCGGCACGGATGTTACAGAATCGCAGAACCAGGCTTCTGCAGCTTATCAGGCGCCGACCAAGGGTTCGCTGGTGGCGACAGAGCCACAGTCCATCATCAACCAGCACTACATACAGGAAAACGCAGCGCCAGGCTCCAACTATTCCGACATTGCCGCCATTGCGCCCAGTGTGATGAGCGTGGATCCTAACGGAACAGGCATGATGGAAACGCAGGCATTGTCGATGAGGGGATTTCAGAACGGCCAGTACAACGTGACCTTTGACGGTATACCCTGGGGCGACTCGAACGATTT
>JAJXTL010000070.1 GCA_021783855.1 Pseudomonadota bacterium | reverse complement strand
GCTTTCCTGATTAAGTATGACGGGGCGCAGGAAAATGACCAGTTCAGTTTTTCCATTGGTATCGTTGCGCGCCTTGAATAACTCGCCAAGACCCGGCACGCTGCCCAGACCCGGTATTTGCCCGGTGTTGCCGGTACGCGTGTCCTGCATCAGCCCGCCCAGGACTGCGATGTCGCCGTTGCGCACTCTCAAGATGGATTCCATCTCGCGTGTCTGAATTTGCGGGATGAGATTGGAAACGTTGAGCGCGGGATTTGTCGGATTGATGAGCGCCGGATTCGGGTCGCTTACATAGCCTAACACGCGCGTGATCGTCGGACGCAAGTTGAGCGTGACCTCGGCATCGCCACCGATCTGCGGGGTGACGTACATCATGAAGCCAATGGGGACGGTGTGGATGGTGGAAGTATAGGTCGGGGGCGTGATCAGGAGGCCGCCTGTGCCATAGGTTCCTTGTGTCACCTCGATGGTGAAGTAAACAAGTTCATTGACTACTTTCAGCAAGCTGGTCTGATTGTTGAGCACCGACAGTTTTGGACTTGAAAGTACGTGCGTCTTGCCAAAGTTTTCCAGCAACTGAATAGAACCGTTCAGGCTGAAGCTGCCGGGCTTGCCGGGATTGGTGTAGCTGATGGTTCCCATGGTGGTTACGGGCGAAGCCAACGGGGGAATAGTGGAGGTCTGCTGGAGGCTGAGACCCAGGGCGCGCAGCAGCGACCAGTTGATGCCCTGCTGATATTGGTCTGACAGTTCGACTTCGACGATGGTGGCTTCGATGAATACCTGGCGGCGGGCGTTGCTCATCACCTTGTCGATGAACTCCCGGACAAAGGCGTGCTGGCGCGATGTGGCGCGCACGCTGATGATGCCCGTCTCCGGGTTGGCGATCACATAGGCGGCTTCGCGGTAGGTGACCCGGCGGGCACGACTGGTGTTCAGGATTTGCACCTGGGCGGGCAGGGTTGACAGTGCGCTCTTCTTGCCTGTTGCATCCGTTGCGGTCGTGCCGGTCTGCGGTGTAATTTGCTGCTGATTGTTTTGTTCGGTGACAGTCTCGCTCGAACCCTCAGGCAGTTTCTTGTCGGTTTCTCTTAACAAGTCCTTGATGTTTTCAGTCAGGGTTTCCCAGAAGTCGTTGTTCGAAATGTTGTCGATGGTGGAGCTGGCCCCATTGCTGCCGCCGGCAGTGCCTTGCCCCTTGCCGATGACTGCGATATTAGTGGACATGTTGATGCTGTTCTTGGCGTCCCGTGCCACGTTGGGATATTCGATCTGGTAACTTTTCAGGAACGGGGTATCAGGCATGATAGCCAGATTTCCGCCGTTGAGTTCGTAGCGCATGTCCACCTGCCGGGCAATGGCATCCAGAATTTCGGGAAGCGTGAGGTAACGCAGATTCATCGTTACAGTTCCTGTGATGCCGGGGTGAATCTCGATGTTGAGCCTGGCGTCTCGTGCCAGCGCAAACAATATTTCCTGAGCCAGCACATTGTTGACCACGACGCTGTAGCGCTCGGCTGCTTTGGTGGCTTTTGGGGGCGGGGGCAGGGGTGCGGTCTCGATCAACGGCGGGATATTGCCGGGAGGGGGAGGCGCCGGCAGTGTGATGTGCTGGGCTGAAGGTGCCATCGCCTGGGGCAGATTCGTGCAGGCTCCCAGCGGGAGGCAGAGCAAGGCCGCCATGCTGAAAAGGCGTTTTCTGTTGTTTTCGGGAGCGGGGTACATTGCCGGTTCCTCTTTAATCGTGTGGCTGGCGCAGGGATAGTCGCGTCACTTAAAATTTCAGCGTTTGCTCACTTCCATGCCGGCGGGTAGTGCATGCGCCTTGTGCTGCAAGTTGTGGACAGGCTTTAAATCCGCTTCTGAATACGTGCATCGCAGCGCATTGCCGGGTGCAGATGGCGCACTGTTGACGGGTAACTCCCGGGTTATTTGAGGTGCTGCAGGATGACGCGAAGCGTCATGTCCAATGGACAACGTCATCAACAAGTATAAAAGCTGCGATTCCTGCATGATCCCCTCCCGGTTTTTCAGTTTTCATACAACAATGATCTGAAAGAGTTTTTGGGCCGTTGATGCGCAGTCTTTCACTTTGAATATGCGTGGTCAATATGCCAGAATGCATAGGTAGTTTGGCCTAGCAGACTGTCGGACTTCAATTTTTATTCTATGTAACCTATTGATTTTTAAGAATTAAATATTTTATTAATTTATACGCACATTAATGGAATCAATGAGTTACAAGACAAGTCCGACAGGCTCCTAGGCAGTGATGGTAAGGGAGAAGGATTCAGGAAGGGAGTTAATTGAACAGGCCGGCCAGCCAGATCACCGCGATGGCGGTCAGGGCAAGGATGAAAAGCCGGACGCTGCGCGATTTGAATGCGGCAGAGGAAAAATTTGCACCGATATCCACGATTGCCATCCACACGTGTTTTGCGCTGACCTGTTTCTTGTCGTCAGCGAAGGCGGCGAGCAGAGCCTTGTCGGCGATCAGATTGAGGCGGCGGGCGCGACCGTTTGCGTCATTCAGCAGTAACCATTCGGCGAGCTCTGAAAACAGCCTGCCTCCCCGCCAGCCGGCGACACGCAGCCTGTGATCCAGGTAGCTGGCAGCATCGCCGGCGGAGAACTTGTGCAGTACAAGTCGGTACACCACCCGGTCGCGCACCTGACGCAAAGAAGGTGCAGCCAGCAGTGCGTCGAGCTCCGGCTGGCCGCAGAGCACCAGTTGAACCAGCTTGCAGTGTTCGGTTTCCAGGTTGGAGAGTCGCCTGACTTCCTCGATGGACTCAGGCGGCATGGCGTGCGCCTCGTCTATCAATACCACCACCTGGCGGCCATGTGCATGACGCCGGATCAGCTCCTGCTGGAGCGCCTCAAGACGCATGCCCTGGCTTGCTGCGATAACGCCCAGATCGCGGGCGATGACATCGATGATTTCGTCGTGCGAAAAAACCGGGTTGGGCAGATAAACGGTACCGACCGTATCGGGCAGGCTTGAGAGCAGCATGCGGCTCATCAGTGTCTTGCCGCTGCCCACTTCGCCGACGACCAGGATGATGCCCTCGGCTTGCAGGGTGGCATGCAAAAGGGCGGCGATAAACATTCCCCGATCTTCCCCGGCAAAGAAGAATTCGGGATCAGGAGTGATGGAAAACGGCGGCAAGTTCAGCCCGAAGTGTTCCAGATAGAGTGATGACATGATGCCCATCGTATGCCCCTAGTTTCGTTGCTGTCAATCTGCCTGACGATATCGCTGTCAGTCGCTTGCCCGATGGGGTTATTTGCGTTTTAATACGCCCCGTTCGTAATTGTCGTAAAGTCAACATGAAATTTATTGAAACCCTCTTCGAGGGCGCACTGTGGAATAGCCGTTTTGTCATTCTGGCCGCCGTGATCGGCAGTCTGGTGGCGGGTTTCGTGATTTTTTACATGGCCACTGTGGACGTGTATTTCCTGTTGCAGCATGCGCTGCATTACGCCAGCCTGCCCGATGAAGCGCGCAAGGCGCTGCATGACGGAACGGTGACCCATATCGTCGAAGTGGTGGATGGCTATCTGCTGGCAACGGTGATGCTGATTTTCTCACTCGGTTTGTATGAACTGTTTATCAGCGATATCGATCAGGCGCACGGCAGCCGGACCTCCAGCAAGATACTGGTGATCAGCAATCTGGATGATCTGAAAGGCCGATTAGCCAAGGTGATCCTGATGATCATGATCGTCACGCTGTTTGAAGAGGCGCTGAACATGAAGCTGGGAACACCCCTCGATCTGATATATATGGGCGGCAGCATCACGCTGATTGCCCTGGCGTTGTATTTCAGCCATGCGGCGGAACACGGATCGGGTAAGGCGGGGGATAGCGATGAGGAAGCCGAAGATCATGGTCATTAACGCGATGCTCAGGAAGTTTCTGCTGGGTTTGTTGTTGTGCATGCCGTTAGCCGGTCAGGCTGTGGATTTTACGCTGGAAGATATGCAGGGAAAGACACATCACCTGTCCGATTATCGCGGCAAGTGGGTGCTGGTGAATTTCTGGGCGACCTGGTGTCCGCCCTGTCTTGCCGAGATTCCCGATCTGATCAGCCTGCATAATGCGCATAAAGACGTGGTGGTGATCGGCATTGCGATGGAATACGCATCCGGCAAGCTGGTAGCCGATTTCGTTAAAACGCATGGAGTCAACTATCCGATCGTGCTGGGCAACAGCAAGGTTCTCGCGCAAATCGGTGATCTGGAAGTGCTCCCTACCAGTTATCTGTACAACCCCTCAGGCGAACTGGTCGCCTCTCAGGCGGGGGGCGTGACGCGCGCGAGCATCGAGAGTTTCATCAAAAGCAATCACTGACAGGCCGTTGCTTCTGTCGGCTTAACCCGGGAAGCGCTACTTAACTTTGCCGGATGAACTGATTTCATGGTTTTGTCGCGGCCTTTGCAGACTTGATCGGCGTAACTGAATTCAATTTAGCTGACTTTTTCCGGAAGATGTCTAGGGTAGTACTGATTTATTCTCCTTGGTCATTCCGAACCCTTCGACTTCGCTCAGGGCAGGCTCCTAGATTAGTTTCTTCAGTTCATACAGCATTTCCAGCGCACTTTTCGGGCTGAGCTCGTCCGGCCGGATTTCGCGCAAAGCCGCAATCAGCGGATGTTCTTCCGGCTCTTCCACTGCCCTGTGATCGAACAAATCGCCCTGCGGGCTTTGTGCGGCGCTGTTCTGTTCCAGCAGGCGCAGTTGTTTCTTGGCGGTTCTGATGACTTGCATGGGCACGCCCGCCAGGGCTGCGACTTGCAGGCCGTAGCTCTGACTGGCAGCCCCTTCATTGACGGAATGCAGGAACACGATGCTGTGCTGGTGCTCGATTGCGGACAGATGCACGTTGGCGAGCTGGGTGAACTCTTCGGACAGACGCGTCAGTTCGAAATAGTGGGTGGCGAACAGCGTGTAGCTGCGGTTCTTTTCCAGCAGATGGCAGGCGATCGCATAGGCTAACGCCAGACCGTCGAAGGTGGAGGTGCCTCGGCCGATTTCATCCACCAGCACCAGGCTTTTCTCGGTGGCGTTGTGCAGGATGTTGGCGGCCTCCGTCATCTCGACCATGAAGGTGGAACGTCCGCTGGCCAGATCGTCGGATGCGCCGATGCGCGTGAATATCTGGTCGATTTCGCCCAGGGTTGCCTGTTGTGCAGGCACGAAACTGCCGATATGCGCCAGCAGCGCGATGATGGCGACCTGACGCATATAGGTGGATTTTCCGCCCATGTTGGGCCCGGTGATCAGCAGCATGCGGCGCTCATCGGAAACTTGGGTGTCATTCGCCGTGAAACGCTCAACCTGGGCTTCCACGACCGGATGACGGCCCTGCGTGATGCTGATTTCTGCATCGCTCGAAAATTGCGGGGCGCTGAACTTCAGCGTGGCGGCGCGCTCGGCAAAGGTGGTCAATACGTCCAGTTCGGCGATTGCGACTGCGGTGTTTTGCAGTGCGGGAACGTAAGGGGAAAGCTGATCCAGTAACTGTTCGTAGAGCAGTTTTTCGCGCGCAAGCGCACGATCGTTGGCGGACAGCGCCTTGTCCTCGAAGGTTTTCAGTTCAGGCGTGATGTAGCGCTCGGCGTTCTTTAAAGTCTGGCGGCGGCGGTAGTCATCCGGCACGTTGACGCTTTGGGCTGCGCTGACTTCGATATAGAAACCGTGTACGCGGTTGTATTCGACCTTCAACGTCGTAATGCCGGTGCGCGCCCGTTCGCGGGATTCGAGCGCCAGCAGAAAATCGCCGCAGTTGTTCTGGATGCCTCTTAATTCGTCCAGATCGGCATCGAAACCGTCGGCAATCACACCGCCTTCGCGCAGCACGGAAGACGGCTCGGCACGCAACGATTTCACCAGCATGTCGGCGAGATTCGCATCGGCTTGCAATGCGCTCAGCAAATTTTTAAGCAGCGGCGCATCGCAGGAGGCGAGTGTATTTTGCAGTTCCGGCAAGGCCAGCAGCGTGTCGCGCAGGCCGGACAGATCGCGCGGGCGGGCGCTCCTCAAAGCGATGCGCGCGGTGATGCGCTCCACATCCACGCAGGGTTTGAGGTGGTCGTGCACGGCGCGATATGTCGCTCCACTGGCGCTCCCCCCTTCCAACTTCCCCCCGGAGGGAGGAAGAGCAAACGTCCCCTCTATCTTATGTAGTGGGAATGCGAGGGGTGCTTGTAGATTTTCTACGGCATCCAGCCTGAGCCGCAGCACGTCAAGGTTGCGCAGCGGGTGGTGCAGCCAGTGTGCGAGCTTGCGGCTGCCCATATTGGTCGCACAGGTATCGAGCAGGGACAGCAGGGTGGGGGCGGGCTCGCCGCGCAAGGTCTGGGTGATCTCCAGATTGCGCCGTGTTGCGGCATCCATCCTGACATATTGATCCGCGCTGTATACCTGCAAGCCGCGGATGTGACTGATCGCCTGACCCTGGGTGAGTTTCGCATACCCCAGCAACGCGCCGGCCGCCTCCAGTCCAACGCTATAGTTTTCGCAGCCGAATCCGGCCAGATCCAGCGTTGCAAATTGCTGGCACAGCAGGCGACGCGCCGTGTCCAGTTCGAAGTGCCAGGCGGGGAGTTGCTTGTATGCCGCATGGTTATTGACTTGCAGGCCTTCTGCATGCAGTATTTCGGAAGGTTGCAGGCGTTCCAGCTCGGCGGGAAGCGCGTCGCTCGTCGTCTCGGAGACATAAAACTGTCCCGAGGCCAGATTCAGCCAGGCCAGACCCAGTTTATCGTGACGTTGATGCACGCTCAGCAGCAGGCTGTCGCGTTTTTCTTCCAGCAACGCGGAGTCGGTGATCGTGCCGGGGGTGACGATGCGCATCACGCGGCGCTCAACCGGACCCTTGCTGGTGGCAGGATCGCCGATCTGCTCGCAGATCGCGACCGACTCGCCCAGTTTCACCAGTCGTGCCAGATACTGCTCGGCGGCGTGATAGGGGACCCCCGCCATTTTGATGGGCTGACCGTTGGAGGTGCCGCGCTGCGTCAGCGTGATGTCGAGCAGTTTCGCGGCGCGCACCGCATCGTCGAAGAACAGTTCGTAAAAATCGCCCATCCGGTAGAACAGCATGGTGTCCGGGTGTTCAGCCTTGATGCGCAGAAACTGCTGCATCATTGGCGTGTGTTTTTCTGTGTTTGTCATGCGTAACTGTTTGTATTTGTTTGAATAAAATTCAAGGATGGCGCGCGATGCGCATAGGGCGTCCGTAAATGAATCGGTTTTGCTAGGTATTGATTTTATTGTAATTTTACAACATTCGCTCATGATCTGTTCTGTTGAATTGAAAAAATTGAGCGTTGCCAGGCAAGGTGTTATGAAACGGGTGAATATGCAGCGATTTTTTTGCGGTCATTCGCCGTTAATTTCAATTCGTCGCCAGTCTTGACGCAACTATAACTATGCGTATGATCGCGCGTATAAAAGCAAGCAGGAGTTTATTATGCCTAACCGTTTCATCTCTTCCGCCAGGAAAGGTCGTCTTTCCCTGACCATTAATCAAGACCTGCTGGATCGATTCGAGCCCTACAAGCATCAGGTTGATTTTTCGGCGCAGGCTGAGAAAATGCTGGCCCTGATGCTGGATGAGCTTGAAAATCGAGCCTGGGCGGAGCGCAATTCCGAAGCACTGGCGGCGCATGGCGTGGACATCGCCGTGACAGGGCTGGCAGGTGCGGAGTTTGACCGGATCTAACGGGCATGGCACAGATACCATCTCTGAAAATAAAACTCGACATGCCCTTTCCCTCACCTTTCCTTGTTTCCACGCGCTGCGTGGGAACATAATGCAAGCGCGCCGTACAAAAACGCCGCTCTCAACGCAGCGCATGGGAGCGAGGAAAAAATTAAAACTGGCAGTAGACAAAGTTATCGGTGAATACTGATTAATCGGCAAATTTCACCTGAACAGGGCAGGCTGTCACATCCTGATGGGCAGCTAGGCGACAGAAAATAATGCAGTATCCCGGTCGGTTGCGTGCCATGAGCAGAGCGTCGCAGACCCCTTCTACTTTTTTCATTTAGCACCCTTCCATGCCTGCCGATAATAATGTTGACACTTCCCATATTGGGAAGTATTATCCAAATTCACGTATGGGAACCACCCCTTAAATGCGCATTTTAAATCTGCCTCTGCTTGAAGCATTCAAACAACATCACGCAGATGTTCGAGGGCAACTGGATGCATGGCGAGATGAAGTCGAGCGTGAAGCCTGGCAAACCTCTCAGGATATAAAACGGCGTTATCAATCTGCTGATTTCCTGGCTGACAATCGGGTGATTTTCAATATCAAGGGTAATTCTTACAGGTTGGTTGTACAAGTTCGATACCGGGGCGGAATAGTCGTTATCGAGTGGGTAGGAACGCATGCCGAGTACAGCAAAAAGAAATTTTAAGGCGACCCAAATACAGTCGGGGGGTAAAGAATATGAACATTAAAGTGATCAGGTCCAGCGATGATTATGCACAAGCGATGGCGCGACTCTCAGCGCTGATGACGCTCGACCCTGAAGCAGGAACAAATGAAGAAAACGAACTGGAGCTTCTGGCGCTGGTGATTGGAGATTATGAACGCAAAATAGTACCCGTCACGAAACCCGATCCGATAGAGGCCATTCTCTTTCGCATGGATCAAATGAATCTCGCACGCAAAGATTTGGAACCCTATATGGGCTCCATATCCAAGATATCGGAGGTGCTGTCGCGCAAGCGACAGCTATCCCTTTCCATGATCCGTCGCCTGCATAGTGGACTGGGTATCCCGGCAGACGTGCTTATTGGGGGAACCGAAATCGGTCAATCAATCATAGGCGAACAGCCAGTGATGGATTACACGAAATTCCCCCTGAAAGAGATGCTTGAGCGTGGATGTTTTGGCGATTTCAAAGGTACCGGACAAAGCCTTAAAGATTATGCTGAGGACCTGGCTCTCAAGTTCATGCACGGACTCTTGCCAAAACAGGCAGAGCCGGCATTTTTGCGCGCACCACTACATCAGCGCGGCACACGAGATGCGGATGGACATGCGCTACTTGCCTGGCGGCTATGCGTAATCAAAAAGGCACGCGCCAATCCAGCCCAACGCGACTACAAAAAAGGCGTCATCACAGCAAGATGGCTGAAAGACCTCGCACGACTCTCAGTATTCGAAGATGGCCCGCGCCTGGCGCGCGAACAACTCGGCCTGGCCGGAATTACACTGGTCGTTGAACCTCACTTCAAGGGTACTTATCTTGATGGAGCCGCTATGCTGGATAAAGGGCGCCCCATTGTCGCCATGACGCTGCGCCACGATAGGCTGGATAACTTCTGGTTTGTGCTGATGCACGAATTGGCTCACGTCGCCAAACATCTGGACGAAGCGCACCCGCTTTTTACCGACAATCTGGATAGCACGGATGAACAAGATCGAAAGGAATGCGAGGCTGACGACATGGCGGGCGAGGCACTCATTCCACAAGTTGCCTGGGAAAAATCGGCCGCCCGCACCAGTCATCTATCCGCCGATGTGGTTGCCCTTGCCGAAAAACTGGGTGTTCATCCGGCTATCGTTGCGGGCCGTGTTCGGCACGAGACCAAAAATTTCCGGCTGCTTGCCAGACAACTTGGCCACGGACTAGCCAGCCGACACTTTGCATAGGGTTATAGAAATTTCATGATCACCAAACAGCAGCTTGGCAATACCCTGTGGGGCATGGCCGAAATCCTTTACGATAAAGTTGAGGACTACAAAACTTACATCCTCTCATTGCTGTTCTTCAAGCGCCTGTCCGACAACTGGACATGGGAAATCGACAACAAGGTACGCGAACACATTACCACTTACGGCAACCCGGGTAGCCAAGGAATTCGGTCGCATCGTGGATTACGTGGGCATCTTTCAGGATTACATGGCTGCTCTGGCCTATGATCCTGCGGATATAGGCGAATTCGAGGATGTGGCGACGTTAGCAGCGCATTTCCCGGAAGTGCTGGAAGCCGCCATGCAGCCGTTTGATGGCGTCAAACTTGAGGATAACTACGAATGCAGCATCGCCATTGTGCGCGTACTTTCCACTTTGGATCAGGGCGTATTCGAGGGGAGCTTCCGCGATGTACTGCAATTGTGGGAGGCCATTTCGCCGCATCCCGGCTTGCTGTCCCATCGCACGCGCTACCAGTGGCTGTGTGAGATTTATGAAATTTATCTGGAGGAATTCAAGCGCATCGATTTCGATGCGGAGATATACGCAGCCAAGACACGCAAGCTGATTCACGATTCCATCAAGCTCATCAAATTTCGCGGACATCTGCCGGAGGTGTTGATTGATGCACGCTATATCGAAAATCTTGAATCGTTCAAGTTGTCACCAGACGATAAGGCAGAAAAAATCATCCGCGACATCGAGACTGTGATTCGCATTCATGAGGCCGAAAGCCCTGTGTATCATGAGTTTCAGGACAGGCTGGAACTGTTGATTAAAGAAAAGGCACAGTATGCGAAGTCTATTGAGAAGATTCTCGATGAACTGGCTGGGCTTTATCAGGAGCTGGATGAGGTCGTCAGTCTGCCGGAACGCATGGGTTTTTCCGAACGGTGCGAATTCGATGTATATATGGAACTCAAGCGTACGCTTGGCGAAAAATTTGACGAAGCTGTGTCCAGGGGGGTTTCAGGCGCACTCGTTAAACTGGCCAGGCGTAGAGCGTATGCGGGCTGGCAGGATAATCCCCAGGAACTTAAACGGCTACGGGCAGACATTAAGGTGCTGGCGCTGGATGATGCCTATGACAAAGCCGGAATTGCGGACAGTGAAGAATTGCTGGATGCGTTGATCAAGCGATTGATTCAACACTACAGCTTGGACTAGGGTCCCGACATGTCTTTACCCGCATTTGTTAGCGTCGAACACCGCAAAGTTAAGCATGCCCGGCTGCGTGTCTCAGAAAGCGGGCAGGTACGCTTTATTGTGCCACAGGGATTGTTGCAAAATCAGGTGAATGATCTCTATGCACGAAAAGCAAGCTGGGTTGAGGAACGAAGGGTTTATTTCTCTGAGCGTGCTCGCCATTTGGTTAACCTTGCGCCCACGCCTCACTCGATATTATTGCATGGCGAGCCATATAGTTTTTTCCACAGAAATGGAGCAAAAACCAGCATAAATCACGTGTCAAAAGTGATCGAATCTGGCGCGCTGCTTAATGATCCAGAAACGGCACTGAAATGGTATCGGCAATATGCCAAAAATGTACTGCCCGACCTTTTAGCACAGCTGGCACTTGGACATGGTCTTCCATTTAATGGTCGCGTGTATGTTCGTGACTCAATTACGAAATGGGGTAATTACTCAAGACAGGGGAATATCTCCTTGAATTGGCGCTTGGTATTGGTTCCGCCACCCGCAGCCCATTATATTGCGCTACATGAATTACTTCATACCCAGATACCTAACCATTCAAAATCATTCTGGACACGTATGAAGAGTCATATGCCAAATTACCGTGACGCAGTGAAATTGTTGGATAAGTATGCCCAGAAACAAAAGTTCGCTAATCCGCTAAATGCATAACCTGAAAAAGTTGACTGTCCGCATAGTCTCGATTCCTGCCCGTCGCGAGTATCTGGTTGTTGGTAGTGAAAAATCAGCTGGTATCTGCTACACAAAATGGCCCGATTTGACGGACCTCCAGTGGGGTTTTTCTGCTGTCAGTGGACCACGTAGCGTCCCGAGAATGTCACAGCGACTTGATCGCTGCACTTGATGGCAACCTCAAGGGCCAGAGGGGCTTTGCCGTGTTTTTCCAGCGTACGCAAAAAGGATTTAAATTTCCCCGCATCCAGGCTGCATTCGGCCAGCATATCCTGATCGACCGGCAGCAGATAGCGGATGTCGGCGTCCTGTATCACGATGTGTTTTTGCAATTGCGTTTCTTCAAGTTTGAGGTGCAGCAGTCCCCAGCCGCACAGCACCGCCAGCGAGTACAGGCTGCCGCCGAATGCCGTGCATTTGTGGTTGATGTTGGGCGCAAGCGGCGCACTCAGTTGCAGTCGCGCGCCATCATAGCCTGCCACCCGGATGCACATTGCCTGCGAGAGGGGAATCTCATCATGCAGGGTGCGTTCGAGCAGCGAGGCAAAACTCACGCTAAAACCTTATTTCAATGCGGCAGTCAGGTGCGGCGCGATGACCTGCAACAGCTGCGGATGAATGTTGGGATTGCCCGCGCAGATGTGCCCGGTCTTGAGGAAGGTATCTCCTCCCGAGAGGTCGCTGACCATGCCGCCCGCTTCGGTGATCAGCAGCGTGCCGGCTGCAATATCCCAGGCTTTCAGCCCGGTCTCGAAGAAACCGTCGTAGCGACCCGCCGCCATCCAGGCCAGATCAAGCGCTGCGGAACCGGGGCGGCGCAGGCCGGAAGTCTGTTGCATCAGATCGCGGAAGATGCCGAGGTAGGCGTCCATGTGCTCGAAATTGGTGTACGGGAAGCCGGTGCCGATCAGTGCGTCTGCCATGTGCAGGCGTTTGGAGACGCGCAAGCGCTTGTCGTTCAGATAGGCGCCCTGGCCGCGCGTGGCGGTGAACAGTTCGTTTTTGGTCGGGTCGTAGATCACCGCCTGAGTGATGATGCCCTTGTGCTGCAAGGCGATAGAGACGGAAAACTGCGGGAAGCCGTGCAGGAAGTTGGTGGTGCCGTCCAGCGGGTCGATGATCCACACAAAATCCGATTCCCCGTGAGCGCCGCTCTCTTCTGCTAGAATCGCATGTTCCGGATAGGCATCCAGCAGCGTCTGGATGATGGTCTGCTCGGCCGCACGATCCACCTCGCTGACGAAGTCGGCGTGAGATTTTTTGGTGATGGTGAGGTGATCGATCTTGTCGGTGCTGCGATGGATCAGATTGCCGGCGCGACGGGCGGCCTTCACCGCGATGTTGAGCATGGGATGCATAACGACCTTCTTCTATATAATTTAATGAGCAGTTGAATCTGACTTCGCATTCTAGTTGGAATTGAACTTTGTATAAACAAAATCATTATAGGTGCGAATTTATTCGCACGGCAGATATGATCTTGCAAGGATAGGTGTTTTGGATAAATCGAATGTATTCAATAAGTTACGTGTGGTATTGAGTCACACCACGCACCCGGGCAATATCGGTGCGGCGGCGCGCGCAATGAAGACGATGGGTCTGCAACACCTGTATCTGATCAATCCGCGTTACTTCCCCGACCCTCAGGCGAGCGCGATGGCGGCGGGAGCGGATGACGTGCTGCAAAACGCGGTGGTGTGCGGTACTATCGATGAGGCGTTGCAGGATGTGGTGCTGACAGTGGGAATGACGGCGAGGTTGCGCGACATTTCCAACGAGGTATTGGCGCCCCGCGAAGCGATGCCGCAGG
>JAJXTL010000274.1 GCA_021783855.1 Pseudomonadota bacterium | reverse complement strand
GTAGATAATTCAAAACTAAAGGAAATTCCGAAATAATCGGGACGCCAGAATAAAAATATAGCGGTTGTGGTGGAATTGGTAGACACGCAAGCTTGAGGTGCTTGTGCTCGAAAGAGCGTGGGAGTTCGAGTCTCCCCATCCGCACCAGTTTTAAATGCAGTAAAACATGCCGATGCTCGGGCGCATCGGCACCTTTAAAATGATAACGATTCTGAAATTGACTCCCCGGAGTTGGCTCAAGAATTCTGTACGTAGAGGGGGGAAGCTCGATGTTGGAAAACTATTTTCCGGTACTGTTGTTTATCTGTGTCGGTCTGGCTTTTGGTGTGGCTCCTGTCATCTTGGGCAGGTTCGCAGCACCTCATCGTCCTGACGATAAAAAACTGTCTCCTTATGAATGCGGCTTTGAAGCCTTCGAAGATGCGCGCATGAAGTTTGATGTGCGCTACTATCTTGTCGCCATTCTGTTCATCCTGTTCGATCTCGAAATCGCATTCCTTTTTCCCTGGGCGATCGTGCTCAAGGAAATCGGTATGTTCGGTTTCGTTTCCATGATGATCTTCCTGGCTATCCTGGTGGTGGGCTTTGTCTATGAGTGGATGAAAGGAGCCCTGGAATGGGAATAGAAGGTGTGCTGGAAAAGGGTGTCGTTACGACCACGCTCGACACCATCATCAATTACACGCGCACGGGCTCGCTCTGGCCGATGACTTTCGGCCTGGCTTGCTGCGCGGTGGAAATGATGGAGGCGGGTGCGGCGCGATATGACCTGGATCGTTTCGGCATCGTGTTCCGCCCGAGTCCCAGGCAGTCGGACGTGATGATTGTTGCGGGCACGCTTTGCAACAAGATGGCGCCGGCGCTGCGCAAGGTGTACGACCAGATGTCCGAGCCGCGCTGGGTGGTCTCCATGGGTTCCTGCGCGAATGGCGGCGGTTATTATCACTACTCCTATTCTGTAGTGCGCGGATGCGACCGTATCGTTCCCGTAGACATTTACGTGCCAGGTTGCCCGCCGACCGCAGAAGCCCTGCTCTTTGGCCTGATCCAGTTGCAGAACAAGATCAAGCGCACCAATACCATCGCTCGCTAAGGTTCCTATGACGACTGATAAGCAATCATTGCGTGACGAATTGACGGGTTTGCTGGCTGACAAGCTGGTGTCCATACATGAGGCGCTGGGCGAGACGACTGTTGTCATAAAATCCTCATGCATGCTGGACGTATTGACACAGTTACGCGATGCGGAAGGCCTGCGTTTTGTCCAGATGATAGACCTGTGTGGCATGGATTATTCCGAGTACAGGGAAGGTGCATGGGAAGGAAAGCGCTTCGCGGTGGTTTACCACTTGCTGTCCCACGCTCATAACCGCCGCCTGCGCGTGCGCGTGTTTGCCGATGACGACGATTTCCCCGTGATCGAATCGGCGACCGATATATGGCCTAACGCAAACTGGTTTGAACGGGAGGCGTTCGACCTTTTCGGCATTATCTTCACGGGACATCCGGATTTGCGCCGCATCCTGACAGACTATGGTTTTGTCGGCAATCCGTTCCGCAAGGATTTCCCGCTCTCGGGGCATGTGGAAATGCGTTACGACCCAGATCAGCAGCGCGTGGTTTACCAGCCGGTGACGGTTGAGCCGCGGGTTGTGACGCCGCGCATTGCGCGGGAAGAAAACTACGGCAGCAACTGAGGAATACTTCATGCCAGAAATCAAGAACTACACAATGAATTTTGGCCCGCAGCACCCGGCGGCGCACGGGGTGCTGCGTCTGGTGCTGGAGCTAGACGGTGAGGTGGTAATGCGTGCAGACCCGCATATCGGATTGTTGCATCGCGCAACCGAGAAGCTGGCTGAACATAAAACCTATCTGCAGTCGCTGCCCTACATGGACAGGCTGGATTATGTGTCCATGCTCAGCAACGAGCACGCCTATGTGCTGGCGATAGAGAAGCTGGCAGGCATTGAAGTGCCGCTGCGCGCGCAATACATACGCGTGATGTTTGACGAGATCACCCGCCTGTTGAACCATTTGATGTGGCTGGGCGCACACGGTCTGGACATCGGCGCGATGACGGTGTTTTTGTATTGCTTCCGCGAACGTGAAGACTTGATGGATGTCTACGAGGCGGTATCCGGCGCGCGCATGCATGCGGCGTATTACCGTCCGGGCGGTGTGTATCGCGATTTGCCTGACACGATGCCGCAGTATGAAGCATCGAAGGTGCACAACGCGGCGGCGATCAAGAAAATGAATGCCAACCGTCAGGGTTCGCTGCTCGACTTTCTGGAAGATTTCACCAACCGTTTCCCGACGCATGTGGACGAGTATGAGACGCTCTTGACCGACAATCGCATCTGGAAGCAGCGCACCGTCGGCATCGGCGTACTGTCGCCTGAGCGCGCGACCGCACTCGGCATCACGGGCCCGATGCTGCGCGGTTCTGGCGTCGAATGGGATTTGCGCAAGAAGCAGCCCTATGCGGTATACGACAAGCTGGATTTCGATATCCCGGTGGGCGTGAATGGAGATACCTATGACCGCTACCTTGTGCGCGTCGAGGAAATGCGGCAGAGCAATCGCATCATCAAGCAGTGCATCAACTGGCTGCGCGCCAATCCCGGGCCAGTGATCACGGCTAATCACAAGTATGCGGCGCCTGCTCGCGAGTCGATGAAGCAGAACATGGAAGAGCTGATCCATCACTTCAAGCTGTTCACCGAGGGCATGCATATCGCAGAAGGCGAAGCCTATGCATCGGTCGAGCACCCCAAGGGTGAGTTCGGCATTTACATGGTGTCAGATGGCGCGAACAAGCCTTACCGTCTGAAGATACGCGCGCCTGGTTTTGTGCATCTCTCGGCCTTGGATGAGATGGTGCGCGGCCACATGATCGCCGACGTCGTCACCATCATCGGCACGCAGGACATCGTTTTTGGAGAGATAGACCGATAATGTTATCCGCACCTATTCAAGACCAGATCAACCG
>JAJXTL010000273.1 GCA_021783855.1 Pseudomonadota bacterium | reverse complement strand
CTCTGGTGGAAGGGAAGCTATCCCAATTTCTGGACGGCGCTGCGCTATGCCAGTTTCAATGTCGTTTCGATGGCAACCGACTGCGGCCTGAACAATGCAGACTTCAACCGCTGGCCGATTTTTGCGCCGCTTTGGCTGCTGTTTTTGGGCTGCATCACGGCAAGTTCCGGCTCTACCGGAGGCGGCATCAAGATGATCAGGACGCTGGTGCTTTTCAAGCAGGCAGGCCGTGAATTCATCAGGCTGCTGCACCCGTCGGCCGTGAATCCGCTGAAAATCGGCGGGCAGGTCATCCCGAACAACGTGGTATTTTCCGTGCTGGGTTTCATTTTTCTGTACTTCATGAGCGTGGCCGTGCTGACCTTCACGCTGTTGATCAGCGGCCTGGATTTCGTGTCGGCGCTTTCGGCGGTGATCGCCTGCATCAACAATGCAGGTCCCGGTTTGGGCGTTGTCGGCCCTGCAGGCAATTATCAGGGGCTGACGGATTTCCAGACCTGGGTGTGCGCGCTGTCCATGCTGATCGGGCGACTGGAGATATTCACCGTGCTGATTCTGTTTACGCCGCAGTTCTGGCGGCGCTAGGTTTGCAAGACATTAAAATTGCCAAGACTATGGGCTATCGGTTAGGATAAGAATACGGTTACCTTAAAGATGATGGTTTCGTCACAGCAAGGGGGGTAGGTTGAGCGCAAATTTGCCATTGTCTGGCGTCAAAGTAGTGCTGATTGACGACAGCAACACCATACGGCGTAGTGGGGAGATATTTCTATCGCAGGCAGGGTGTCAGGTGGTGCTTGCCGAAGACGGATTTGACGGACTGTCAAAGGTGGTGGACACCAAACCGGATATCATATTCGTGGACGTGATGATGCCAAGGCTGGATGGTTATCAGACCTGCGCGCTGATCAAGAATAATCCGCAATTCAAAAACATTCCTGTCGTGATGCTGACCAGCAAGGATACGTTGTTCGACCGCGCGCGGGGAAAGCTGGCCGGTTCCGACCAGTATCTGATCAAACCATTTAACAAGAAGAGCCTGATAGAATCGGTCATTTTGCATACACAGGGACAGGAACATGACTATTAAGAAAATACTGGTGGTGGACGATTCCGCGACAGAGCGGCATATCCTCGGAGAAATCCTGACCAAACAGGGTTTTGAAGTGTCTTTTGCAGAGAGCGGCGAAATGGGGGTGGCCAAGGCCAAACAGGATAAGCCGGATCTGGTGCTGATGGATGTGGTGATGCCTGGCTTGAACGGATTCCAGGCAACGCGTGCGATCACCAAGGATCCGGACACCGCGAATATCCCGGTGCTGCTTTGCACCACCAAGGATCAGGATACCGACAAGATCTGGGGGATGAGGCAAGGTGCGAAGGATTATCTGGTGAAACCCGTCAATGTCGCAGAATTGTTGAGCAAGATCGCAGCACTCGTTTGACACGGGATAACCATGGCCAAGCGAGTCAATCTGCGCGAATTCCAGCAAAACCTGAGCAATCGCATGCAGGACAAAAGCCGCGCGGGAAGTCAGCTCTCCCTGCTGGGCGTGCAGATTGCAGGACAGAATTATCTGGTGGAGATGACGGATATCAGCGAGGTGCTGTCGATGCCGGCGTTGACGCCAGTCCCGTTGACCAAGCCCTGGTTGCGCGGTGTGGCGAATGTGCGCGGGAATCTTTATTGTGTCGCAGATATGGCAACCTTCATGCATCAGGGAACGGCTTCGGGCGCGATCGTCAACCGCCTGTTGCTGGTGGCCGAACGCTATGCATTCAATGCGGCGCTGCTGGTTGAAAGGGTGTTCGGTCTGCGCGATACAAGCCGCTGGCGGCGCGATGAGAAACAGCAGGACTTGTATCTTGACGAGCAGAACGCGGTCTGGCGCAGGCTCGATGTGCCAGGGTTGCTTGATCAGTCGGAATTTTTACAAATAGGTGTTTAGCGGTATCTTTCCCCCCGGAGAAAATGAATATGGCATTCAGGCTCAAGTTTCCCAGTTTCAAGTCTCGCAATGGCAATAAGTCCGCTGAAAAACCCATACCCCTGATAGGTCGCTTGCCCTTCTCGCAGCAACTGAAGATACTGGGCGGCGCTGTGGCGCTCTCGTTCCTGATCGGTTTCATGGCGGTGGGGATAGACTACAAGGATACGCAAAACGGCGCTCGGTACATGGAGTTGTCCAGTAACCTCGGTATGCTGACTCAGCGGCTTGCCAAGGACACTGCGGCGATTTTCTCCGGGAATCCGGGTTCGTTCGAAGAAACGGAAAAAACGAGGCAGGAATTCGTCGCGATCCTGTCCAAGCTAGACAAGGGGGAAAACGAGAACCTGCCGGCCACCCGGGGACCCGCACGCGTGACGCTCAATGCGCTGATGGCGCGCTGGAAGGATACCGATAAATCCCTGAACCAACTGGTTTTCGCGGAGCCGCTTCTGGTTGCGCTGAATGCGGAAACGAACAACAGCATCTTGACCCTGACCCATCAGATCGTGGCCAAGGCGCCTCCCCAGTTTGCGCAAAAGGCCGAAAAGCTGGACGGCCTGCTTGAACGTGTGGTCAACACCATGCAGTTGGTGCTGACCAGCGGTTCCGTGGCCGACGTTCCCGATCTCGAGGCAAAGCTCAACGAAGCGCAGAAAATGCTGGGTGACTGGCCGCAGGGCGATGATCTGGTGGCAGATCTGAATGACAACCTCGATCAATATCACGCGATGGTGGACTATATCAACGCCAACGACGGGATTGTGAAGGCGTCCCGCGATGCCGGTAAAAACATACTGGATGACAGCGAAATCATGCTGAAGCAGTCGCAGGAATTGCTGAGCCAATACAGGCAAGCCACACACAGAAAATATACCGGCTCCGTGATGGCCTTGTCCGCCATCTCGCTGCTGATTCTGATGTGGCTGCTGTTCAGGGTATACGTGAACGAGGCGCGCCACAGGGCGCTGATGGCCGAAGAGGCAAACAAGCAGACGCAGAATGCGATT
>JAJXTL010000069.1 GCA_021783855.1 Pseudomonadota bacterium | reverse complement strand
GCCGGGCTTGTCGGCCTTGAACGTGACCGATTTGGTTTCCTGCGGATTGACGATAAAGTTGATGTCGTATTTCGGGATGGCGAAGCCGTGGGTGAGATCTTCCACCTTGTCGAGGTTGGTCAGGATAATCGTCACCTCATCGCCGCGTTTTACGGTGAATTCCGTCAATCCGAAAGCCGGCGCGATGGAGGTCAGGTACACCGTTACAATCTTACCCTTGCGTTCGACGCGGCAGTCTTTGGCATCTCTGACCGCGTAAGGCGAATCGTCGAGACTGCAGATCTGTTTTGTCTTGATCAAGTCGCGACGGACGAGAATCGAGTCGTGCGGCTCCGAGTAAACCGAGTGGTCGGCGACCAGAATCATTTTATCTCCGGTAATGTCGATCAGCTGCGCCGTCTCAGGATGCAAGGGGCCGACCGGCAGCAACCTGTCCTTGGAGAATTTGTTGTCGGAGACGAAAAATTTGCCGTCCGCCTCCTTTGTTTCACCCATCGTGGTAAAGCCGTGACCGGGCTGGTAGTGAACGTCGATGCGATCCAGCACCGGCTGGACGGTCTTGTCGCCCTTGTATTTGGCAATGGCCTTGTCGATATTCCATTTGACGATCTGGCTGTCCAGAAACAGCGTGGTGTAGGCATTGCCCCGTCCATCGAAAGCGGTATGCAGCGGACCCAGGCCGATTTCAGGCTCAGCCACCACGGTGTCGCGGGGATCCTTGAGCTCGCCGTTGAACCATTTCAGCACCAGTGCATGTTCGATCACCGTCGCGGTCGGCGACAGCTTGCCCGCGCAGGCATAATACTTGCCGTCCGGGGTGATGTTGACGCCATGTGGATTTTTCGGCACGGGTACATAAAGGGTCAGCGCGGTTTTCGGATCCTTGTTGGCCTCCTTGGTGCCGTCCACTACCGGCACTTTGGAGTCGCCGATGGTGAAGGTCTTGCCGGCTTTAACGGCTTCTTCGATACGGGCGACATTGAAGAACAGACAGGCATCGCGCTCGGATGCCATCATTTCCTGATAGGTCACGCCGCCCTCGGTGTTGTACTGATTGGTGCAGGCCAGTTTTCCGTCGTAGGAAGTCGCGACCAGATCGCAGTTGCCGTCCACCTTGATCTGCCATTTGACTTCCATGCTGGCCGCATCGACGCAGGTAAACAGGATGCCGTATTTTTTCGGGTCATTCATATCGCGCCCGTCGTTGGGCAGCGGGGTATGGAACTCCATGCCGCAGAAGATGCGCGTCGTATGGTTGATCTTTTCATCCGCCGGGTCGCGCTTGTCCGGGAAGATGCCATGAAAGCCGGATACATTGGGCAGGTCGATGATTTTGTCGCATTCCATGTAGTCGCCGCGGATGCGCGCGAGGCGGGAATGTATCTTGTCGTTGACCCAGAAATTCTTGCCGTCGTACGTGCCGTCGGTATAGGAACCGTGTACGTGGTGAGTGTCGCCGGTATGGTAATTTAGGCTGCCGTCGGGTTTGGTGCCGATGATTTTTTTCGATTCGTTGGTGATGCCCCAGCCGACCAGGGCATCCATGTTGAATACCGGCACGCGTTTCAGGATGCGTCCGGAGGGGAGGCCGTAAATGCGAATTTCGGCCGAATGACCGCCGCTGGACATGACGTAGTAGTCGTCGAGCTGGCCGGGACGAACCTCGTATTTATTGTAGTCGACAGCGCCGGCTGTTGCGGCTTTGTCGCCGGCGACCGGTGTTTCGGTCTTCTTGCAGGCGGCCAGTCCCGTGGATAGGCCAGCGCCTGCAAGCCCGAGCAGTGCTGCGGTGCTTAAGAATTTGCGGCGGTTAAATTCGTCCGGTGATGCCGTGTTGCCCTGCTCTTCGATATCCATGGTGTTCTCCCTTTATTAGAGTTCAGATTACTCGGATTTTGCTTCAAACTTACTCTGCGACATTTTGTCGCAGACACGAAGGCACCATAACACTGCCTGTAATGTGAAACCTTGATTTCAATCAAGCTTTGGTGGACTGATGGACTTCGCAAATGCCGGTGCTCATGATTGCGATGAATCATGCCCGGTATTGCCGTGCCACCATAGCCACCCCCAACCGATTGATGAGAGAAATTTGCAGGACCGATAGCAGCGTAAGTCGCCAAACCCCATTAATGTTGTTGGGAAATACCGTATTTCAACGCGCCGCTGCTATAAGATATCTTATTCTTGCATGTTCATGTTGCAAAGATATGAACACCTTGGTAGGCAGCTTTCCAGGCTCGTCTGCTGCTTGCGAAGCGTTCACCCGGTTTGAGAATTTTCAGGGCCGCGCTCTGTTCGGTGTTAAACTTCACACCGAAGCTGGCCAGACAGTCGCCGCGCACGTTAAGTGCGGGGAGGAAAGTCCGGGCTCCACAGAGCAGAATGCCGGTTAATGGCCGGACACCGTGAGGTGATGAACAGTGCCACAGAAAACGGAGCGCAGCGGAGTTTCTGCGCAGGCTGACCTTAGGGTCATCTTGCCAGCCGCTGACGTAATTCCCTTTTTAGCGTCGATGGCATGATCCTATGCCGGAGCTGAAATGATACCGCCGATGGCTGCGCAAGCAGATCAGGCAAGGGCGAACCGGTGCGGTAAGAGCGCACCGCACTCCCGGTAACGGGAGTGGCACGGTAAACTCCATTCGGAGCAAGATCAAATAGGCTGACTATGGCGTGGCTCGCGTCGTCAGCGGGTAGATCGCTTGAGCGTCAGGTAACGAAACGCCTAGAGGAATGACTGTCCACGACAGAACCCGGCTTATCGGCCAGCTTCACCCCCCTTTTTTCTGAATTACTTGGCGCGTCCGTATTTTGCGGTGAAACTGGCTTTTCCCAGCGCGTTCGCGTGGATCATGTAACCGGTCAGCGCAGCGGTAGCATCGGCGGGCACGTCGATTTTGTCGATTTTGAGCGCATACACGGTGAAAATGTAGCGATGCGGCTTGTCACCCTGCGGAGGACAGGTGCCGCCCCAGGCCGCTACGCCGTAGTCGGTACGGCCCTGTACCGCGCCCTTGGGCAAGGTCGTGCTGTTCAACGCACCAGCGTTCGCTGCCAGTTCAGAAGTGTCAGCCGGGATGTTGATGACCACCCAGTGCCACCAGCCCGAACCTGTCGGTGCATCGGGGTCGTACATGGTGACGGCAAAACTCTTGGTATCTCTGGGGGCGCCGCTCCATTTGAGCGCAGGCGATTTGTTCTCACCCGAACAGCCAAAGCCGTTGAATTCGAAACTTTTGGCCATCGTGCTGCCAGGCTTGATTTCCGGGCTGGAAAGTTTGAAATCGGAAGCATATGTCAGCGTTGACAGGCTGATCAGGGCGACAGTTAAAATTGTGCGGCGCATGCGTGTTCTCCTTGGAGGTTCGTAAATTGTAGTATCGTTCAATTATCCGGACGCACGTGGCGATCCAGGCGAACATTGTAAATCATGACATCCTAATAAACTGGCTTATAATGCTAGCCCGTATTTTTGGGCTGCCCATGTACGCGGCTATCATTAAGTCCGGTTATTGAAAAATGACCCTCAACCAGAAAAGGCGATATTTAAATGGATAAAGTTCTGAATTACCTGCTGCGTGCTTTAATGATTAGCAGCGTTTGTTTGTCGGTTAATGTCATGGCTGAGGAAGTCAAGCCTGCCGAAGCCAAGATTACCATCGATATACCCGTCGTGCTGAAAGAAGCAAATGTGCTGTTCAATATGGACCATATCGCGCTTGGCGCCGACAAGATGCCCATCGGCATGAAGTATATGTCCATGCTTAACGATAGAATGAAAAGGGAAAAGATACCCGGAAAAATCATCGGTGTTTTTCACGGCCCTGCGGCCTTCATGCTACTGGATGATGATGCCTATAATGCCTATCGCAAGGTCGATACCGGTAATCCATATAAAATCATGATTGAGGATCTGGTCGCGTCCGGCGTGCAGATCGAAGGCTGTGCGGTGTCCATGAAGGCGAATGGCTGGACCAACAAGGATCTGCTGTTCGTGGTCAAAGTCAACACCGGCGCGATTGCCCGCATCGTCCAGCTGACGCAGGAAGGCTACGTGCAAATCCAGCCTTAAGGATTGTGCGCGCAGAAGTTACCGAATTGTTTTTAAACATACCGTCGAGAATAATGCACATGAAAATTTCCAGCCCTGACACGAATCCGATTTGCGATGAGCGCGACATCTATGAGCGACTGCTGTCGTTCCGCAATGCCGACGTGCTTGAACTGGGCTGCGGCAAGGCCGATAAGACGCTGGCTATCGCCGAAAAAGGGGTGAGGAAGATGGTTGCGCTGGAAGTGGACGAGATTCAGCATGCGGAGAATCTGCGCCGTTCGGTCCCCGATCATGTGCGCTTTGAGCTGGGTGGTGCGCAGGCCATTCCGTACGGGGACCAGTCATACGACATCGTGATGATGTTCAAGTCGCTGCACCATGTGCCTTTAGGGCTGATGGATGCGGCGATGGCGCAAATCCACCGCGTGTTGAAAACCGATGGGGTGGCCTATATCTCTGAACCCGTGTTTGCCGGGGATTTTAATGAGATACTCAGGCTGTTTCACGATGAGCAGGCGGTACGCGAGGCGGCTTTTGCTGCTGTCGAGCGCGCGGTAGCGTCGGGGCGCTTTGAACTGGCGAGCCAGACTTTTTTCTCTAACCCCATGCGTTTTGAAAATTTCGCAGAATTTGAAGACAAGATACTGAAGGTGACGCATACGCAACACCAGCTCAGTACAGGGCTGTATGAGCAGGTAAAGCAAAAATTCATGTCTCACATGACCCCGCAGGGGGCCACATTCAACATGCCGATACGCGTCGACCTGCTTCGTAAAGCCGGCTAAATTTTCAGATTGCGGCAAGTAATTTGGTCATTTCGTTACGCTCTGCCGCAAACTCCCCGGTAATTGCAAAGCCGGTCATCTCGTTTTGTGCGTTAAAAAAGCCCATCTTGATACCCTGACCCGATGCCAGCACTTGCCATGATCCTGCCGCGTCGCGTGCAACCGGCGAGACCGCAACGGGATGCGCCGGTGTTTTTACCACCACGGGCATGTATGGGAAGACGACACTGGTTTCTTCGCCGTTCAATACCTTGGCCAACGCCCGCCCTGCCTGCATGATGGGCAATACGTACGGTAGTATTCGTCCGGTTATCTCGGCACAATCACCCAGTGCGAAAATTGCCTCGTCAGAGCTGCGCAATTGTTCATCCACTTTGACGCCGCGATTGACATCGAGTCCCGCATCCCGCGCCAGTTGAATGCGCGGACGCAGACCGACGGCCGAGAGCACCAAATCTGCGTGCAGGGTCGTATCATCGGTGAGGGCAAGAACATAACCCGTATCCGATGAATCCATGCTGTGCACGGCAGTGCCGAAATGCCATGTCACGCCAATTTTACTTAGCGGCTCCAGCAGTTGACGCCCTGCCTGTTCAGGCATCAGACCGGCCAGCGGGTAAGGCGCGGGGTCAATCACGGTAACTTTAAAGCCCGCAGCAGCTAAATCATTGGCAAATTCGCAACCGATCAGGCCGCCGCCCATAATGGCGATGGATGTTGCCGACTCCAGTTCGTCACGAAAATGCGCGTAATCCGTCAGGTCGTTCACCGACAGCACGGCATCCGCCGCGTTGCCCTGTAAGGGAATGTGTATCGGATCGGCACCGGCAGCCAGGACCAGGCGGTCGTATTCGAGCGTTTCCGCTGAAGTGTCCAATTGTCTGGCTGAGCGATGAATTGCGTTCACCCGGCAATTTGCCAGCAGCGTAATGTTCAACTGTTTGGCCATCGCCTCCCCCGCAGTCAGCACAAGGCTGGCGGGCGTTTTGCCTTGCGCAAAAGCATTCGAGAGCATCGGCTTGGAGTAATAATCGCCGCTGTCCTGTGACACCAGGGTGATCGGTATCTCGCGATTGAGTTTGCGCAATTCGCGCACCAGCGTGTATCCGGCCAGACCGCTGCCCAGCACGATGATCGGTTTCATAATGTATCTCCTGCTTGTCGTAAAAATACCGACGGATTTGTCATTTTTAACCGGGAGGCCAAGGCCCCCGGTTAAAAAATTCTGCTTAGATTTCAACCATGTCGAAATCAGCCTTCGCGACGCCGCAATCCGGACACGCCCAGTCAGCCGGAATATCCGCCCATGCCGTGCCGGCTGCAATGCCTTCTTCAGGCAAACCATCCACTTCGTTGTAAACAAAACCACACACTACACATTGCCATACTTTCATGTCGTACTCCTTGTAAATTGAAAATTGTATCAGGCGGAAATTTTTGCCAGCACGGTGCGATACTGATTGGCATGGCGTTCTTCCACCTTTGCCAGTGCCGCGAAGCGCTTTGCTGCCTTTTCCAGTGTTACCTTGAACATTTCCGCGTGCTCTTTCGATTCTGCGATCTGTTCGGTGATTTCCATTGCGGCCGCTGCATTGCCTTCCTGCTGAGCGGTCTTTAAGAAACCGGGGTACATCTCGGTGTATTCGTAAGTTTCGCCTTCGATTGCCATTTCAAGGCAGCGCTGTGTCGTCATGCCGGCTTTCGGGTAAAGCAGGTCGAGATGGCCTAACGCGTGTTGCACTTCCTGATTGGCTGTTTCCTCAAACACTTTTGCGGTTTCTTCGTCGCCTGCTGCACGTGCAATTTTGGCAAAGTAACGGTACTTGATATGTGCCATCGATTCGCCGGCAAAGGCCGCTTCAAGATTGGCTATTGTTTTGATTTCTGGTCGTTGCATGATGCACTCCTTATCGTTTGGTTAATGACGTGGCGTCTGTCCACGGCTGCAATGTAACCGCCGGCATTCGATAAATCTAATTGATTGTTTAAACCATATTGATTTATTATTCAAATCTAAAAGGAGATGCAATGACACTCAATGAACTTCGCTTTATCGTGGCCGTGGCGCAGGAACTTAATTTTCGCCGCGCCGCAGAAAAATCCTATATCAGTCAGCCTGCGCTGTCGCTGGCGATACAAAAGCTGGAAGATGAGTTGGGCCTGAAGATCTTCGAACGCGGCAGGGGTGAGATCGCCATCACGCCGGTCGGTCTCGCCATTGTCGAACAGGCGCAACGCGTGCTGGAAGAGGCGGAGCAGATACGCGAGATTGCAGCTCAGGGGAAAAACCAGCTGACCAGCCCCTTGCGTATCGGCATTATCTACAGCGTAGGGCCTTACCTGTTGCCCGAGCTGATTTCCGAGCTGAAGACGGTCGCCCCGCACATGCCTTTGGTGGTGGAAGAGAATATTACAGCGAACCTGGAAACCGGATTGCGTAACGGCAGGCTGGATGTCATCATCATCGCGCTGCCGTTCGGAGATGCCGGCATTCTGACTCACCCCCTGTACGACGAATCATTCGAGGTGGTGGTAAGCAATGATCATCGCTGGGCCGGGAGACGCAGTGTAGAGGCACAGGAGCTGGCAGGGGAAAAGGTGTTGTTGCTGGATTCCGGGCATTGTTTCAGTAATCAGGTGGCCGAGGCTTGCCCTGAAATCAACCGCAAGGGCGCCGAGATACAACAGGGTACGTCGCTGGAAACCATACGCAACATGGTTGCGTCCGGCCTTGGCATTACCGTGCTGCCCGCCTCGGCGAACGGGGAGCGTTACCGCAGCCGTCTGCTTAAAGTCATACCTTTTGCCAGGCCCGCACCTTCGAGACGGATTGCGCTGGCCTGGCGCAAGAGCTACGCGCGCACACAGGCTGTTGAAGCGCTGGTGCAGGCGGTAACGCAGGCTAAAGTGTCCGGTATCAAACTGTTGCCGTAGCTCCGACAGGCTCCTAGTTGTGTCAAGACAGCCCGCCGGCAAGTTCAAAATCCGTCCAGGTGATATAATCCGCGCCTCTTAAAAAGGTGTCGCACATGTCTGTTGTATTGAATTTGAAGTCCCATATTTCCGAACTGTTTGCTCATGCGCTGGGCGTGGTCGCGCCGGAGCAGGCTGCGACCATCCTGATTGAGCGTCCCAAGCAGGTCGCGCACGGCGATTATTCCTGCAACCTTGCGATGCAACTGGCTAAGCCGCTGAAGAAATCGCCGCGAGACCTGGCACGTGCTCTGATAGATGCGTTGCCGCCATCCGCCGTGATTGAAAAGGTCGAGATTGCCGGTGCCGGATTCATCAACCTGTTCATTACAAAATCCGCCAAGCAGCAGATCGTGCATGCGGTGTTGCATGCGGGAGCAGGCTACGGGCATATCCATCAGGGTATGGGGCGCAGCGTGCAGGTGGAATTTGTCTCCGCCAATCCGACCGGCCCGCTGCATGTAGGGCATGGCCGGGGTGCGGCGGTGGGTGACTGCCTGTGCAACGTGCTGCATGCTGCCGGCTGGAAGGTCACGCGCGAATTCTATTACAACGATGCGGGTGCGCAGATTGAAAACCTGATGCGTTCGGTGCAACTGCGCTGCAAGGGGATCACCCCGGACGATCCGTCCTGGCCTGAGGGCGGCTATCGCGGTGACTATATCAACGATGTGGCGCGCGCCTATATGGCGTGCGAGACCGTCGAAGCGGACGATCAGCGCACTACGGGTAAAGGTGATGCGGAGGATACGGAGGCGATCCGTCATTTTGCGGTGGCCTATTTGCGTCGCGAACAGGATCTTGACCTGCGCGCTTTCAACGTGGAGTTCGACGTGTTTTCGCTGGAATCCGCGCTGTACAGCGAAGGCAAGGTGGAGGAAGCCGTCAGCCGGTTGATTGCCAGCGGCCATACCTATGAACAGGAAGGCGCGCTGTGGCTGCGCACCACCGACTTCGGCGATGACAAGGATCGCGTGATGCGCAAGACGGACGGCGGCTATACCTATTTTGTGCCGGACGTGGCCTACCATCTGGACAAGTGGCGGCGCGGCTTCGTGCGCGTCATCAACGAGCAGGGCGCGGACCATCACAGCACGATTACCCGTGTCAGAGCGGGATTGCAGGCGCTGGATGCGGGTATCCCCAAAGGCTGGCCGGACTATGTATTGCACCAGATGGTGACGGTGCTCAAAAACGGCGAAGAGGTGAAAATTTCCAAACGCGCGGGCAGTTATGTCACGTTGCGCGATTTGATAGACGAAGTCGGCTGCGATGCCACGCGTTATTTTCTTGCGGCGCGTCACCCGGACTCGCAGCTGGTTTTCGACATCGATCTGGCGAAATCAAAGAGTAACGATAACCCTGTCTATTACATCCAGTATGCGCATGCCCGTATCAGCACGGTGCTGGAGCTTTGGGGCGGAGAACGACCGGCTTTGCTGGCTGCGGATGTCAGCCTGCTGGAGAGCCCATACGAGGCGGAGCTGTTGCAGCAACTTATTGATTATCCAGAAGTAATAGAAAGCGCTGCGCAGGATTTGGCGCCCCATCTGATTGCCTTCTATCTGAAGGAATTAGCGGCGGTGTTTCATAGCTACTATAATGCATCGCGATTTCTGGTCGATGACGAAGCGATCAAACACGCGCGCCTTGCACTGGTAGCCGCCGCTGCACAAGTGATGCGCAACGGGCTGGCTTTGCTGGGGATAGGCGCACCGGAAAAAATGTAGCAAACGATTTTAATTTACCATTGAAAATGAATAGCTTATGAGTAGAGCCGCAAGCAATAAATCCGCTGCACCAAAGAAGAGTGGCAGTCCGATGCTGTTGGGTATCCTGCTGGGCATGATAGCAGGGGTGGCGCTGGCGGCCGGGCTGGCCTGGTTTCTGCTCAAATCACCCAGTCCGTTCGTCAACAAGGAACAGAATCAGTCAGCGGAAATCATCAAACCCGACGTGATCGTGGCAAAACCTAAGACTGCAACTGCGCCTTCCTCGAATCCTGCTTCCGGCGTCGATGAAGCCAAACCACGCTTCGAGTTTTACAAGGTGCTGACCGACAAGCCGGACGCTGCAACTGATATGCCCCCTGCCGAGAAACCCAAAGCAGCCGAGAGTCGCCCATCGCCCAAGACCACTTACTTGCAGGCGGGTGCATTTTCGAGTGCCGCTGATGCGGAAAACCTCAAAGCCAGTCTGGCGATGAAGGGGCTGGAAACCAGCGTGCAGACAGTGACGATACCCGGTCGCGGAGAGATGCACCGCGTGCGAGTGGGTCCTTTCCAGAACGAGCAGGAAATGAACAGCGCGCGCGGCACCTTAAAGCTGAACGGCCTGGACGCCACGCCTACCCGCTGATTCACGGTTATTATCATTTATAAGGAGCGATCAATGAAAGCTGGTCTTAAAAGTTTGATTTTTGCAGCCGTTCTTCTGTTTTCCGGTACGGCATTTTCTGCTGCGCAAGAGGGCCGTGATTACACCCTGCTCAATCCGCCGCAGCCTGCGAGCAGTAAAAAAATTGAAGTGCTGGAGTTTTTCTTTTATGAGTGTCCGCACTGCTTTCACTTGCACAATGAGCTGATTAAATGGGAAAAAAATAAGCCCAGTGACGTCGAGTTGGTTTTTGTGCCGACCATCTTCCGCGATTCGACCGAGCCGCTTGCACGCACCTATTACGCGCTGGAAAGTATGGGCAAAATCAGGCAGCTGGACGATGCGATTTATCAGGCGATACACGTGAAAGACTTGGATTTGCACGATCTGGATGCGATATCCGCATTCGTCGGCAGCCAGGGAGTGGACAAGGCGAAATTCGCGTCGGTTTATAATTCATTCACGATAAACAGCAAAATCGTGCGCGCCAAGCAGATGATCCGCAGCTATGGCATCAACGGCACGCCGACGCTGGTGGTGGACGGTAAATATGTGATTACCGGTTTGCAGCCGGTCGATACGTTGCGCGTGCTGGATGAAGTCATAGGCATGGTTCGCAAGGAACGTTCTGCCAAGCATTAATCAGGATCGAGACCGCAAGGGTCTGATGAAACAACTCAATTCTGACTATGATGATAAATCTGTCATGTCATCATTGATTCCCCGCACAACTAATGGGGAAAGCCCCGAGTTATTGCGTGAAGGATTGAGGAGCGAGGAGCGAGAAAAACCATCGACTCCGCTTTTCACTCGACCCTCGATCTTCGATCCTCAATCCTGTCTCCGAGTCGTGATTACCGGTGCGTCGAGCGGTCTGGGACTGGCGCTCGCGCGCCATTATCTTGAGGAGGGCGCCGTCGTCGCTGCCGTGGCGCGGCGCGCTGAATTGCTGCAAGAGCTGGCGGCAGAATTTCCCGGCAGAGTTTTTTGTTATGCGCTGGACGTGCGCGATGCGGCTGCGCTACGCGGGGCAGCCGACGATTTTATTTCGCGTGCCGGCGTACCCGATGTGGTCATCGCCAACGCCGGGGTCAGCGTCGGCACACTGACCGAATATGCCGAGGATATCGATGCATACGCGCAGGTTATGGACATCAACGTGCTGGGCATGGTGAAGACTTTCCAGCCCTTTGTCGCATTGATGCGCGAGGCCGCTGGCCGTCCGCCCTCACCACAATCCTCTGATGAAACCACTAGCCATTCGACTAAGCTGCCAAAAAACAGCAGCCAAGTCGCTGGTTACCCCAGAGGGGGAGGAGGCGAACGAGAAAGACATTTCACCCTTGTTGGGATAGCCAGCGTGGCGGGTTTTCGCGGTCTGCCCGGAGCGGGCGCCTACTCCGCGTCCAAGGCCGCCGCGATTGCCTATCTTGAATCGCTGCGCGTCGAATTGCATGGCAGCGGCGTGAAGGTGGTCACGCTTTGCCCGGGTTATATCAGGACGCCGATGACGGCTGTCAATCCTTATGCGATGCCGTTCATTCTGGAAGCGCCGGAGGCGGCCCGGCGCGTCGCACGCGCCATCGCCCGGCATCAAGTTTTTGCGGTGATCCCGTGGCAAATGGGGCTGGTGGGTAAGTTGCTCAAATGGTTGCCCAACTGGCTTTATGACCGCTTGTTTGCGCATGCGCCGCACAAACCGCGCAGACTACTCTAACTCATAATGCGCCTGTACCGGAAGTTTCTTGATGGCGTACCGGACTATCTGGCGCGCTATTACTGGTGGGCCTATCTGTGGTCAGGCGGTATCTGGCTGTTCGATCATCAGCTCATCATCAACGCCATTCTGTTTGGTCAATACGACAAACTGCTGAATAAAACGCTGGCACACGTTGATACCAGGCTGGCGGCACGGCTGCTCCAGTTGACCTGTGTGTACGGCAAGCTCACACCCAAGCTGCTGTCGGTTTGCGACGGTGACGTGCATCTGTGCGATGTGGCTGAAGGTCAGTTGCAATTGGCTAGGCGCAAGACACGCGTGCTTGCCGGACGTTGCCCCTTGGCGCGTATGAACGCAAGCAACCTGGCTTATGCGAACGACGCTTTCGATCAGGTCGTCGTATTTTTTCTGCTGCATGAAATGCCGCTGGATGCACGTCGCAACACGTATGCCGAAATTGCCCGTGTGGTGAGAGAAGGCGGTTCGGTGTTGCTGACTGAATATGCGTCCATGCCGCGCCGTCATGCGCTGTACCGGTTTGCCCCATTTCGCTGGCTGCTCGGCAGCCTGGAGCCGTTTCTGCCGGGATTCTGGCAGGAAGATGTAGCGGCGGAGCTAAGCGCGGCGTTGCGTGAAAACGGCAAGATGCTGTACGGCGAACCGCAGATTGAATATGTCTTTGCTGGTTTTTATCGCGTCATGCGCTTCGATGTCAGCAGTATTAATTGATCCTTATTACGTGCCAGGTTGCTGTACTTCGAACTTGAATCCGCCGGTTCATATTTTCCGGATCTGGCTGATAGCACCGGTTGAAAAGTGAGCGGCGGCATGGACTTGTGTTCCGTTACACCCAGTCTTTGGGCTGCAGGAAGTTGTCGTATAACTCAGCTTCCGGTGTACCCGGCTCGGGATGCCAGTCATAGCGCCATTTCACCAGCGGCGGCATGGACAGCAGGATGGATTCGGTGCGGCCGTTGGACTGCAAGCCGAAGATGGTGCCACGATCGATGACCAGATTGAATTCCACATAACGCCCGCGCCTGTACAGCTGAAAGTCGCGTTCGCGCTCGCCATAAGGCGTGTTCATGCGTTTTTCCAGCAGCGGCACATAGGCCGACAGGAAGTGATCGCCGACGCTCTGCTGGATGGCAAACGCCGTGTCGAAATCGGGCGTACTCATGTCGTCGAAGAAGATGCCGCCGATCCCGCGCGGTTCGTTGCGGTGCTTGAGGAAGAAATATTCGTCGCACCATTTTTTAAAACGCGGATGCAATTCGGGGTCGAAAGGCGCCAGCGAGTTTTTGCAGATCTGATGAAAATGCACCGCATCTTCCTCGAAGCCGTAGTACGGCGTCAGATCCATGCCGCCGCCGAACCAGAACACGGCTTCGCCATCCGGCCTGTGCGCCATGAACATGCGCACGTTGGCATGCGTGGTCGGCGCATACGGATTGCGCGGATGCATCACCAGCGACACGCCCATCGCCTCCCAGCTGCATCCGGCCAGCTCCGGGCGATGCGCGGTAGCCGATGCCGGCATCTTGTCGCCCTGCACATGCGAGAATGCCACGCCGCCGCGTTCCAGCACATTGCCCTCTTCGAGGATGC
>JAJXTL010000272.1 GCA_021783855.1 Pseudomonadota bacterium | reverse complement strand
CGCGGCAGGCCAGAGTGGTGGGTCATCAGTTGGCGAGGCGTGATCTCAACTGAGCCTGGATAGCGCGATTTGATCGAGAAATTCGGAATGTAGTTCTTCAACGGTTGATCGATATCGAGTTTACCCTGTTCAACCAATTGCATGGCCGCCATGTCGGTAAACAACTTTGAAATCGAGCCTACGCGGTAAAGCGTGTCGGCTGTTGCTGGGATATTCATCTCCTGGTCGGCATATCCAAAGCCCTTTGCCCAAACGATACGCTGGTCGTCTACCAAAGCGATGCTCAATCCCTCCACCGAGTTCTTTTTCATTTCATACTGAACCAGTTTGTTGACATAAGCTTCAGTTGTTGCGTAATCGCCATGGGCAATGGTGACTGGACGGGGCGGTGCAGATGCACAACCGGAAAAAATACCGATCGCGAGAATGACGGGGAGCAGTTTCATGTTTTCAGCCCTTATGGTTTGAAGAATAAACGCGTGCATGGAACATCCGTGGTGACTGGCGTTTTAAAGTACGGCACTTTGTAAAACAGGTTATCGATGCGTGCATGATTTCCAGTGTTTAGGGGCATGTGGCTGGCATTCCGAACACACCAGCGCTCTCACGCGCAAAATAGGGTGCGGGTTGAAAACAAACCGCTCCCCAGTCTGTAATAATTTTCAGCATACCGTTAGCAAGGTGAATTTCCTTCTGCGGCTGCTTTAGATCCCGTTCCACCCAACCGACCGCAGTATTGCGTTTTATCTTCTCCTGCATTGCGATCTGCCGCTCCGCTTTTCTCGCCTCGTCCCGAGCTACCTCTTTGGAAGATTCAAGAAATTGTTGAGTATTGGGAACCGGGGGGCTGTTGCCGATGACAGGTACATCTTCGTGCGGGATACTTGATTCCGTTTGTATTCTGGATGAATCGGGAAGCTTGGGCAGATTGCTGACCTTCACGGTCGGAACCTCATTTGAAATGCCTGAGCGCTCCGAAATGGAAGGTGCGCTGAAATAAACCGTCATCGAACGTGGTTGGACAAAAGCGTGTTTGGAAGTTAACAGAGAAATGCTGAACAAAAGCACAAGATGCACCAACAACGACAATAATACAAAAGGCGCAAGGTCTCGTGTATTGGAAGCACCAAGCGATAATGTGCTTTGCATTTAACCCGATTGCAGGTGCAGCCCTTGCAGCGTGGCAAGAGTGAACGACACGGTACCGTTCAATGGCTGCAATTGTTGCATGTCAAAGCCAACCAATAAATCACGTTTCATCTTTTTCCTTCAATTTATGGAGCTACGCGTAAATAACCCACACTTGGCGGGTTATTTTTCGATCAGCGCAAAAATGGTCAAAAGTTATACCCCCCCCCAATGGATATCATTGATGTGTTGATGGTAACTCCAGACCCGGAGCCGATTTTGCTATTTCCAAAGCTTTCAAGTTGACCACGGATAGCAAACTTGCTGTTGATGTTGTACTGGATGCCAATGCCCGTCAGCAGGCTTGTGCTTGATCCGCTTCCAGTGACATTGGCACCGTAACTCGAAGTCAAAGTGTAGTCAGTTCTGCTATTCGCCAAACCCAGTTTGCCGAACAAAGACCACGCATCGTTGATTGGCAAAATACCCACGGCAGCAATTTGTACAGATGAACCTTTCCCGGTTTGCGTCTCGGTGCCGATACCTAAAACAGTGCTGTTTTGTGGGCCAGAACTTCTAAGTTTCGCGTAGCCCACCTCAACAGCAAAATTCTGGTTGAAGTTATAGCCACCTGCAATGCGGACAGTGCCAGAGACAGGGGCAGTGGTGGAGCCATTGATCAGAGAGTTATTGGTCATAGACGCAGAGCCTAAATCTACAGCCCCATAAAATTTACCCATGTTATCGGCCAAGGCAGGCGTGGTGACGCATGCAGACAGAAGTGCAACGATTGCGATTTTTTTCATGGTTTCGATCCTTTCTGGTTTGAAATGTGACGATTCCAGTTTATATGCGCAAACCTTTGCAAAACCTTAAGACAATTTCTTTTGTTGCAAAAATGCCACCCGACGCTTGTTGGGATTTCTTAAGCTAACATCGCTTATGCTATGTCCATGCACATACTAATTGTCGAAGACGATCTGGATTTGGGACGCTCGTTGCAGCAGTCCCTCCGAACCGAGGGACTCAGCAGCGAATGGCTGCGCAGTGCAGCGGACGCCTGCAATTTCATCCAGCAGCACAGCTACGACTGCGTGCTGCTGGATTTGTCGCTGCCAGATGGTTTTGGCCTGGATCTGCTACGCAGCTGGCGCGAGTCGGGGCTGACGGTGCCGGTAATCGTGATCACCGCGCGATTGGCACTCGAGGACAGGCTGGCCGGACTCGATGGGGGCGCCGATGACTTCGTGCTGAAGCCCTTCATACCGATTGAACTGGTGTCACGCATCCGTGCCGTTATCCGGCGATATTCGCAGCAGGTGAACAACGAGTGGTGTTCTAGAGATATCCGGATCGATACGCGCCAACATTTGGCGTACGTTGCGGGTCAGCAGGTCGAGTTGTCGCCGCGTGAATTTCATATTCTGCTCGAACTCGTCCGCGCCGGTGGCACAGTGGTTTCGAAGGATGAGCTGTCCCGCCGTTTGCAGCCCTTGGGCGATCCGGTCGACTTCAGTGCAATCGAAGTGCACGTTCACAACCTGAGGCGCAAAGTCGGAGTCGACGCCATTCGGACCGTCCGCGGCGTCGGCTACAGGCTCAATCCATGAAGCGCTGGTACCGGCCGACCTTGGCAAGACGTATTTTGATCGCGGCGCTGCTGGCGTTTATGTTTTGCTTTGTCGTAATTACTGCAGTCAATTTTTACCAGTTATTCAGGAATCGGGATGGTGAACTGGATGTTAGTCGCCGGGCATTTGTCGAATCGTTGAGTCAGGCGCTTTCGGGATACAAAACTGATGAGCAAGTCCGTGCCGCGGCCGAAGGGGTGCAACGGATGATCGAAGCACAGATGCTAAAGTCTATGCAGCCGAGTGCCCCGCAAATTCTCGT
>JAJXTL010000271.1 GCA_021783855.1 Pseudomonadota bacterium | reverse complement strand
CATCAACCAGGTACAGGTGAACGAGAAGATCGAACTGACATTCTCGCGTGTGCTGCGTTCCGCCTTGCGCCAGGATCCGGACATCATTCTCGTCGGCGAAATGCGCGATGCTGAAACGGCACAGATTGGGATGCGTGCCGCGATGACGGGTCACCTGGTTTTCTCCACGCTGCACACCCGCGACACCGCCGGTACCCTGTTCCGGCTGGTCGATATGGGCGCGCCAAAATACATGGTGGCTTCGTCGGTGCAAGCCGTGCTGGCGCAACGTTTGTTGCGCCGTGTGTGCGAAAGTTGCAGCGAATCACATGTGCCAACACCGCAGGAAGCAGAATGGCTGGAAGCTGAAGGAGTTTCCCGCGGCGACTGGGGCACGTTGCTGCATGGCCGCGGCTGCTCTCATTGCAACGGCACGGGATATCTCGGACGCATGGGCGTCTACGAAATGCTGGAGATGGGACAGGCACTGGTTGAGGCCGCCTCACATGAAGACAACTCGCACTTTATGCAGGTCGCACGCGACCACCTGAAAGGCAAGACCCTGCTTGATGCTGCCTTGCGTGAAATGAAGCTGGGACGCACCAGTGTCTCGGAAGTCATGCGCATCAGCAACCAAGTGGAAGATTGATGCCGGTATTCGCCTACAAGGGAAGGAGCAGCCGCGGCGACCTCGTTCAGGGTTCGCTGGAAGGGGCGGATAGCGGAGTCGTCGCCGACCAGTTGCTGAATACAGGCATCACGCCCACCGACATCAAACTGACGTCCCAGGCTGTTCGCAGTGCCAGCGGCGCTCAGGTAAGCCTGTGGAACAGGCTTACGATGGAGAAGAAGGTCGACACACAGGAAGTGATGTTGTTCAGCCGCCAGATGTATACCCTGCTCAAGGCAGGCGTGCCGATCATGCGCGCTTTGGCCGGACTGCAGGAATCCACGCAGAATCCCGCATTTGCCGCCATGCTGCAAGACCTGCGGGAAAGTCTGGACAGCGGACGCGAACTTTCCACTGCCTTGCGCCGCCATCCCAAGGTGTTCTCCCCGTTTTATCTGAGCATGGTGCAGATCGGCGAAATGACCGGCATGCTGGATATCACCTTCCTGCGGCTGTATGAGCATCTTGAGTTTGAGAAAGACATGAAAGACCGCATCAAGGCGGCTGTGCGCTATCCGATGTTCGTGGTGATTGCGATGGGCATCGCGATCGTTATCGTAAACATCTTCGTCATTCCCGCTTTTGCCAAAGTATTTGCAGGTTTCCATGCCGAGCTGCCGCTGATGACCAGGATTTTGATGGGCTTCTCCGGTTTCATGGTGCAATCCTGGCCGATCCTGCTGGCGTTGCTGATCGGTGCGGTGGTAGGGTTCCGTTCCTGGATCAGTACCGTGGACGGGCGCTACAAATGGGATCGCTACAAACTCCACATCCCGATCGCGGGCAGGATCATCATGAAGGCGACCTTGGCGCGTTTTGCGCGCAGTCTGGCGCTCTCGTTCAAGAGCGGCATTCCTATCGTGCAGGGTTTGAATTCGGTTGGGCTGGTGGTGGATAACGAATTCATGCGCAGCCGCGTCGAGCAGATGCGCGACGGCGTCGAGCGCGGAGAGAGTATCCTGCGTACCGCGGCGGCAACCGGTGTATTCAACCCGACCGTGTTGCAGATGATTGCCGTGGGTGAAGAGACGGGTGACATGGACGGCCTGATGTTCGAGATCGCCGGCATGTACGAGCGCGAAGTGGAATACGAGATCAAAAGCCTGAGCGCCAACATCGAACCCATCATGATCGTCCTGCTCGGCGGCATGGTTCTGGTTCTCGCGCTGGGCATTTTCCTGCCGATGTGGGATTTGGGCAAAGTGGCGTTGCACAGATGACTGGTCAGGATACGGGATACGGGATACGGGATTCGGATGAGGAAGGGCTTCGGCCCGTATCCCGTATCCCGTATCCTGTATCCTCAAAAGGTTTCACCCTCCTCGAACTGATCGTTGTCATCAGCGTCGTCGCGATATTGGCGGGTTCATTGTTGTCGCGTATACCCTATTACCAGGAACAGGCAGAAAAGACGGTCGTGGAGCAGACGGCGGGCGCGTTGCAAAGCGCATTGGTCATGCGTACCGGTTCCCTGATGACGCACGGAGCTGCGACAGAAAAAGAGTTGAACGCGCTTGCTGTCGGCAATCCGATAGACTTGTTGCAGCAGAAACCCAAGAACTACGCAGGCGAATTTTTCGAACCGACATCCAAGACCGTCACACCGGGCCACTGGATGTTCGATCTGAAGTCGCATGATCTGATCTATGTGCTGGATCGCAGTGATTATTTCACTCCCGGCAAAGACGGGCAGAAGTGGATACGTTTCCACGTCAAGCTCGAATATGAATCCACTGTGGGTGGTGCCGCAGAAAGTAAAAGAGAACTGGCCTCGACTTTATTCGAGCCCACCGAGCCTTACCGCTGGTTTGATTGAGGCGCTTGTGAATCCCATCGTCGAAGCACTGTTGTTACGTTCTGCCGTCTTGTTTCTGATGCTGGGCAGCCTTGCCGGTCTCGTTGTCGGCGTGTTGCTGCTGTGGTCTCCGCAACGTTTACGAGCGGTCAGCAGTTTGCTCAACCGCTGGATATCCACCCGCCATCTGGATCAAGCGCTGGATCGCGTCGTAGAGATAGACCCGTGGTTTTACCGCCATCACCGCACCAGTGCCTGGCTGATTTTGTTGGCATCAGGTTACATTATTTATTCATTCACCATCGGCTTGAATCGGGCGAACGCCGTCATCGGACTTTCCAGGTATTGCCATTTGCCGGAAGGATTGTCCGCCGGATTGCTGGATGCAATGGTGTTGAGCGCCCTGTTGGGCGCATTGTTTGCGGTGTTTGTCAGCCTGTTTTTATTGCTACGCCCCAGCATGTTGCGCGACTTCGAACAAGGCGCGAACAGCTGGGTGTCTTTGCGTCGCGGGTTGAAGCCATTGGAAATAGGGCGCGCAGGGGTGGATGAATACATCTTCAAATATGGCCGCCAG
>JAJXTL010000270.1 GCA_021783855.1 Pseudomonadota bacterium | reverse complement strand
TGGGTGTATGAATATGCGCTGGTCGATCGCAGCGGCAGGCTGGATCTTTCCCAGCTGCGCGCACTGCAGGACTGGTTTTTGAAGTATGAGTTGAAGACGGTGCCCAACGTGTCTGAGGTGGCCAGTATCGGCGGCATGGTGCGCCAGTATCAGGTCGTGCTTGATCCTGAACGATTGCGTGCTTACAACATTACCCAAGGCAAGGTGATAGACGCGATAGGCAAAGCCAATCAGGAAGCGGGCGGCTCGGCACTTGAACTGGGTGAGGCCGAATACATGGTGCGCGCTTCAGGCTATCTGAAATCGCTGGATGATTTTCGCAAGATCCCGCTGATGACGACTGAAACCGGCGTATCGGTGCGTTTGGGCGATGTGGCACGCATAGAGATCGGGCCAGAGATGCGGCGCGGCATAGCCGAACTGAACGGCGAGGGTGAAGTCGCAGGCGGCGTGATCGTGATGCGCTCAGGCAAGAACGCGCTGGAGACGATCCAGGCCGTGAAGGCAAAGTTGGCAACCCTCAAGGCAAGTCTGCCGCCCGGCGTCGAGATCGTGCCGACCTACGATCGATCAGGCCTCATCATGCGTGCAATCGACAACCTGAGTCACAAACTGATTGAGGAATTCATCGTCGTCACCATCGTGTGCGCAATATTTCTTTTCCACCTGCGTTCGGCGCTGGTTGCCATCGTCTCCCTGCCGCTGGGCATACTCGCGGCCTTTATCATCATGCGCTATCAGGGAGTGAACGCGAACATCATGTCGCTGAGCGGTATTGCAATTGCGATTGGCGCCATGGTCGATGCGGCGGTTGTGATGATAGAGAACGCGCACAAGCACATCGAGAAGTGGAAGCACGCCCATCCCGGCCGGACACTTTCGGGCAGCACCCAATGGGAGGTGATCGCGGATGCTGCCGCGGAAGTCGGGCCTGCGCTGTTTTTTTCGCTGCTGATCATCACGCTATCATTCATTCCGGTGTTTACGCTTGAAGCCCAGGAAGGAAGGATGTTCTCGCCTTTGGCCTTCACCAAGACCTATGCGATGGCCGCTGCGGCAGGACTTTCGGTCACGCTGATTCCGGTGTTGATGGGCTATTTGATCCGGGGCAACATCCCCGATGAACAGAAAAATCCGCTCAACCGGTTTTTGATCCGCCTGTATCGGCCTTTGTTGGATATCGTGCTGCGCCAGCCCAAGACGATATTGCTGGTTGCAGCCTTGTTGGCGATTGCGACGCTGTGGCCTGTCAGCCGCCTGGGCGGCGAGTTCATGCCGCCCTTGGACGAGGGCGATCTGCTTTATATGCCGACCGCGCTGCCGGGTATCAGTGCAGGGAAAGTATCAGAGTTGCTGCAACAGACCGATCGCCTGATCAAGACGGTGCCTGAGGTGGAGAGCGTGTTCGGCAAGGCGGGACGCGCCGAGACGGCGACTGATCCTGCGCCTATGGAAATGTTCGAGACCACGATACATTTTAAGCCGCGCCAGCAATGGCGAGCCGGCATGACGCAGAAGAAGCTGATCGAAGAGTTGGACCGCATCGTGAAGGTGCCCGGGTTGACAAACATCTGGGTGCCGCCGATTAAAAATCGCATCGACATGCTCGCCACCGGCATCAAGAGCCCGGTGGGCATCAAGGTGGCGGGTGCCAATCTCGCCGAGATCGACAGGCTGACGGCCGAGATTGAGCGCGCGGTGAAATCTGTGCCCGGTGTTTCGTCAGCACTTGCGGAGCGCCTGACCGGTGGGCGTTATATTGACGTGGATATCGACCGCGATGCCGCTGCACGTTACGGAATGAATGTCGCGGATGTGCAAAGCATCGTGTCTTCCGCGATCGGGGGCGAGAACATTGGCGAGACCGTTGAGGGCTTGCAGCGCTTTCCAATCAATGTGCGCTATCCGCGCGAAATCCGCGACTCGCTTGAAAACCTGCGACATCTGCCGATACTCACCGAACGCGGCGCGCAGATCAGTCTGGGTGATGTGACGGAAATTCATATTGCCGACGGCCCGACCATGCTGAAAACCGAAAATGCGCGCCTGTCCGGTTGGGTGTATGTGGACATACACGGACGCGACCTAAGTTCCGCAGTGCATGACATGCAGGCGGCAGTGATCAAAGAAGTGAAGTTGCCGCCGGGCTACTCGGTTGCATGGTCCGGGCAGTTCGAGTTCATGGAACGCGCAAAAGCGAAACTGAAAATTGTCGTGCCGGCGACGCTGATGATTATATTTGTATTGCTGTATCTTACGTTCGGAAGTTTTGGCGAAGCTCTGCTCATCATGGCAACGCTGCCATTCGCGCTGGCAGGCGGCGTCTGGTTCATGTGGGTACTGGGTTACAATTTGTCGGTGGCAAGCGGCGTGGGTTTCATCGCGCTTTCTGGCGTGGCGGCAGAGTTCGGAGTGATCATGCTGCTCTATCTCAAGAATTCCTGGGGTGAACGGATACGCGAAGGGAAAACCGGACTGGCGGATTTGCTGGGTGCGATCCGCGAGGGTGCCGTATTGCGCGTGCGGCCCAAGGCGATGACCGTTGCGGTGATCATCGCGGGACTATTGCCGATCATGTTGGGCAGCGGGACAGGCTCGGAAATCATGCAGCGCATCGCCGCCCCGATGGTGGGGGGTATGGTCACGGCACCGCTGTTGTCGATGTTCGTCATCCCCGCTGTTTATTTGCTGATGCACCGCCCTCGCTTACCGGAAAATAGAAGCCGCGCACCTGAGTCTGATTCCATCGAAAGCTAGTGATGCGTTGTTTGATATCGAGGGTTTGTCCTGCACGAACGCGATCTCCTACATCTACACCAACTGCGCAACCCGCCCTGCGACGGTTGGTCCGATCGAGTAGGTGTGGCGTGCTCCGACTGTGCCTATGCCGAATAACGCAGGCGAAATGGCTCGATTCTCGACATTGATTGCGGTCACCGGTACCGCTGCCATCGGTCCCAAACGCAATATGCTATAAACCCAAATAATCCATTGGAAGTTTCAGCCCTTCATTCATGGCCGAAACGATGCAGACCAGGATCGATTGCAGCTTGAGCCCAAAGTCCTTC
>JAJXTL010000269.1 GCA_021783855.1 Pseudomonadota bacterium | reverse complement strand
CTGCCCGGAATACTGGTTTATGCCGTATCGGTCAGCTTCCTTTCCAAAAGCATAGAGTCGTGGTTTGACGTGCGGGTCGAAAAAGCGCTGGAAGGTGGGCTTAATCTTGGCAAGAGCAGCTTGGATAACAGTTTGAAGGATCTGACGAAGAAGACCCAGTTCATTGCACTTTTGCTCTCGGAAAAAAATCCAAAGCAGTTCCAGGGCGCGCTGACGGATCTAATCGTAGAGGGTGCGGCCCAGGAAACAACGCTGTTTGACACAAACGGCAAGATGATCGCATTTGCCGCAATCAATAATGTGCTCTTGCCGGATGTGCCCGATGACAAGATGATCAAGGAGGTGAGCGAAAAGGGACAGTATGCGGCCATCGAAGAGCTGCCCAACAAATCCATGGTTCTGAGGGTGCTGGTGCTGGTCAGTGCAAACCGCTATACCGGCAAGAATTACATATTGCAGTTTAACCAGGCCGTACCCAAGCAGATCGAGGCTAACGCACAAACTGTTCAGGCCGTATACCGCGACTACCAGGAGCTGACTCTGTCCAGGGTGGGGCTTAAGCGCCTTTATGGCATCACGCTGACTCTGTCGTTGCTGGTGGTTCTGCTCACAGCCATATCGGTCGCATTTTTTATCAGTGAGCGGCTGGGGTCTTCCCTTGAGGCGCTGGCAGAGGGTACGCGTGCGGTTGCGCAAGGCGATTTTACCGGCAGGCATCCGATACGCAGCAGCGACGAACTGGGGGCGCTGACCGGTTTGTTCAATCAGATGACGCTGCAACTGGCGGATGCAAAACGGGTCAGCGAAAGGCAGCAGCGCGAAGTCGAAAGGTCCAGGGGGTATCTCGAGAGCGTGCTCACGCATCTTTCTTCGGGGGTGCTGGCGTTGGATGGAGAGTTCCGCCTGCGTTCGGCAAACACCAGCGCGGAGCATATTCTGGGCGTGCCGCTGAGGGAATTGCAGCGGGATTCGTTGCAGAACATCGGAGAAAAACATGCGCTGCTGAATACCTTCTGCCAAACGATATTGGCGGCATTTGCCGAGACTAGCAACGGCGAGTGGCAGCGCCAGATCGAACGGCTGAGCAAGAACGGAGTGCAAATTCTGCTGATACGCGGAACGCGCCTGCCCCAAGTCGCAGAGGCGGGATTCGTGGTTGTTTTTGACGATATCACCCATCTGTTGCAGGCAGAACGCCAGTCGGCCTGGGGTGAGGTGGCGCGCCGTCTGGCTCATGAAATCAAGAATCCGCTTACCCCGATTCAGCTGTCTGCTGAACGCCTGCAATTCAAATTGAGCAGCAAGCTTGAAGAATCCGACGCAAGGCTTTTGCAGCGCGCAACGCAGACCATAGTGAGCCAGGTGTCCGCGATGAAAAACATGGTCAGCGATTTTGCGGATTATGCGCGAGGCCCGGTGTTGAGACTCGCCAGTCTCGATATACACAGGCTGGTCAAGGAAGTGCTGGGACTGTATGAGGCGAATGCCGTTCAAATCTCCTTGCAGTTGAATGCCGGTAGCGACAGGATAAATGGAGATGCGACAAGACTGCGTCAGGTGCTGCATAATTTATTGCAAAACGCGCAGGACGCTGTGCAGGGTCTGCCCAATCCTAAGATAACGCTGAGCACGGAAAATTTGAACGGTGAAATACATGTGCGCGTGTTGGACAACGGAAGCGGATTTTCAGAAAACGCCTTGTCCCGCGTCTTCGAGCCTTACATGACGACTAAAACCAAGGGAACCGGCCTGGGGTTGGCGATCGTGAAGAAGATCATCGAGGAGCATGGCGGTAGAGTAAATGTAGAGAATCATGTAAATGGCGGTGCCTGTGTGAGTTTTAGCCTGCCGCTAAGCGAGGAGTCGGAAGAATGAGCAAGCAGATATTGGTGGTGGATGATGAGGTGGGTATTCGGGAATTGCTGGCTGAAATCCTTTTTGACGAAGGCTATCAGGTAAAGCTTGCAGAAGACGCCCATCAGGCGCGCCGCATCAGGCTGGAGTATGAGCCCGATCTGGTGCTGCTCGATATATGGATGCCTGATATAGATGGTGTGGCGTTGCTGAAGGAATGGGTGGACCAGGAATTGCTGACCATGCCGGTGGTGATGATGTCGGGTCACGGCACGATTGAGACGGCGGTTGAGGCGACGCGCATCGGGGCGGTGGATTTTCTTGAAAAGCCGATTTCGATGCAAAAACTGCTGGGTACGGTAGCCAACGCGCTCAAGGAAGGTGCTCCAAGGCCGCCGATGCCGGTTGCCGATGCGGTGCAGAATCTGATGGTGGAGATAGACGGCTCGGCCAAACACTTCACGCTGCCATTGGACTTGCCTTTGCGCGAGGCCAGGGAACATTTTGACGCGATATACTTTGACTATCATCTGCAAAAGGAAGACGGCAATGTGTCGCGAGTCGCCGAGAAAATTGGGCTGGAACGCACGCATCTGTACCGAAAACTCAAGCAACTTGGCATAAAAGTTGCCAAAAAGAGCGCAGACCACGAATCTTGAGCCTTTTCCCCCCGGTCGCGGCGGGGCCTTTGCTTGCATCCAGGTTGATGTATTGCGGGGTGTGCGGCATAATCAATAAATTAACAATTCGGCAATATACATATAACCCATCCTTAGGGATGCTAGAAGGAGTCAGTAGATGACAACAAATCGCAACATTACCCCCCCAAAATACAATGAAATAACCGGCGCAATCCGTATGCTCGCAGTCGATGCCGTGCAGAAGGCAAACTCCGGTCATCCTGGGGCACCCATGGGAATGGCAGAGATTGCCGAAGTATTGTGGAACCGCCACCTGCGTCACAACCCAACCAATCCCAAGTGGCCCAACCGCGACCGCTTCATACTTTCCAATGGCCATGGTTCGATGCTGATTTATGCCTTGCTGCATCTTTCAGGATATGACTTGCCTATCGAGGAACTGAAGCGCTTCCGCCAGATGCATTCCAAGACGCCGGGGCACCCAGAATACGGCTATACGCCTGGCGTTGAAACCACCGGCGGGCCTCTGGGTCAGGGCATCACCAATGCAGTCGGCATGGCCATGGCGGAAAAACTGC
>JAJXTL010000268.1 GCA_021783855.1 Pseudomonadota bacterium | reverse complement strand
ATTCATTAAAGGCTAGGAAAATCAGTTCAATAGCCAGGGCATATTCATTCTGGCCTGATAATTGCTTAAGCTGGTGTGAGACCATCACAGCCATCTTAAGGATATGAAACACAACACTTCAAACGGTTCGAATACGGCTCCCCCCATACACCGCGGCAGCATGGCGCCGCGCCCCTGGACCGGCTTCTGGCATGGCCTGGTGCTGATGCTTTCAGGCGCCGGAGTTTCCCGGCACGAATCATCCGATGCTCCCCTGTGGATGCGTGCAGCTTCAAGGCGGCGCCTGTTCCTGCTGGGACTGGTGATCGCCAGCACAGTGATGGCGGCAAGTCTGCTTGCCTATACCCAATCGACCAACAGTGCCCATCCCGTTTTGCACTTTGTGCAGCTTGCATTGTTTGTGGTGCTGTTCGGCTGGGTGACCGCCGGTTTTGTGACCGCATTGATGGGATTCTGGGTGCAATGGCGTCCCGACCCTCATGCACTGTCGCTGACTGCAGCCCGCCGCCAGATTCTGCGCAAGGATGCGCGCACCGCCATCATCATGCCTATCTGCAATGAGCCGGCCGGCCCGGTGTTCTCAGGATTGCGCGCGACCTGCGAATCGCTGGCCGAGAGCGAGGCCGCTGGCCTGTTCGATGTCTACGTGCTTTCTGATACTTACGATACGATGATGCGCGAGCAGGAACTGAGGGCTTTTTATGCACTGCAGTATCAGATGGGGGATCGCTGCCGCCTGCATTACCGTCTGCGCCAGCGTCGCACCCGGCGCAAGGCAGGCAACGTCGCGGATTTCTGCCGCCGCTGGGGGAAAAATTACCGCTACATGGTGGTGCTCGATGCCGACAGCGTGATGACGGGAGAGAGCATCACCATGCTGGTGCGCCTGATGGAAGCAAATCCCAAAGCCGGTATCATACAGACAGCGCCCCGTGCCTGCGGCGTACAGACACTGCATGCACGCCTCCAGCAGTTTGCAGGCAGAGTGGCCGGGCGCTTGTTCACGGCCGGCATGCAATACTGGCAGCTCGGGGAATCGCATTACTGGGGGCATAACGCGATCATACGCATCGAGCCTTTCATGAAGCATTGCGCATTGGCCAAACTGCCGGGTCGCGGCGGCCTGTCAGGCGAGATACTGTCGCACGATTTTGTGGAAGCCGCACTGATGCGCCGTGCGGGCTATTACACCTGGCTCATTACCGATCTTGAAGGCAGCTACGAGCAGCAACCTTCCAACCTGATGGAAGAGCTGCAGCGCGACCGCCGCTGGTGCCAGGGCAATCTGATGAACTTCCGCCTCATCACCGAGCCTGGTTTTCAACCTGTGCACCGCGCGATGCTGTTCACCGGTGCGATGGCATATGTTTCAGCGCCGTTTTGGCTGGCCTTTCTGCTGGTCAGCCTGAGCTTGCGTCTGCTTGAGACACATACCAGGGCTGCCGGCCTGTTCCCCTGGCTGGGCATGTCTTCGACGCTGGAACTGTTGTGGATATTCACGCTGACACTGCTTTTTTTGCCGCGCGTGCTGGCAGTTATAGCGATTTTGAAGCGCGGCGAACAAACGGCGTATGGCGGCACGCTGGCGCTGATGAAAAGCGCGATGATGGAAGCCGTTTTATCCGCTTTGCAAGCGCCCATCCGCATGATCGCGCATACGTTGTTCGTGGTCACGGCGTTAACCGGTCTCAATCTCGAATGGAAATCCCCGATGCGCGAAGCCCATTCCATACTGTGGCGCGATGCATTGCGCAGGTTCATGCCGGTGATGGCTGTCGTGACGTTGGGCATGATCGCGACATTTCGTATGCATCACGATGCGCTGTGGTGGCTGTTGCCGGTGGGCTTGCCTTTGCTGTTTGCAGCGCCTTTGACGGTGCTGACCAGTGAATCCCGTTGGGGAATATCGTTGCGTCGCGGTCTCTGGCTACTCACGCCGGAAGAACGCATCCCACCTGCCGTTCTGGTGCGCGCATGGGCATAAAGTACAATGCCAAGATGACTGAATTCGATCGCCGTCAATTCCTGGGAATTTTAGCCGCTGCCGCGACTTCCCTCACAACTGCCTGGCCTGATGCGTGGGCTGCCGATGCGGGGTTGGCGCTGGGTGCTGCGAAGGCCTTTAGCTGGGAGGGTTTGATCGAGGAGGCGCGCGTTCTGGCAACGCAAGCCTATCAGCCTGCATCCCAACCCAACGCCGGAGTGCTCGAACAAATCGACTGGGAAGCGCACGGAAAAATCCACTTCAAGCCTGAGGAGTCGCTATTCGCTGATGGGCCCGGATCATATCCGATCGCTTTTTTTCATCCCGGACGCTTTTTTCAACTCCCGGTGCAGATGTACCGGCTTGACCGCATACCTCATGAAAAACAGGGCGGGTTTATCGCGCGCGAAATTCTGTACGACAAACGCCATTTTGAAATGCCTGCCGACAGCCCCGCTCAGCGCCTGGGATCGGAGACGGGATATGCGGGCTTTCGCATACAGGAAAGCCGCACAGGCAATCAGTCTCGCCTCGCTTGGCAGAATAACGACTGGGCCGCATTCCTGGGCGCCTCCTATTTTCGCGCGATCGGCGACGACTACCAGTACGGGCTTTCCGCGCGCGGCATCGCGATCAATACGGCAGTGCAGAATACGCCTGAAGAATTTCCCGCTTTCACACGATTCTATTTTGATCCGCCCAAAGAAGGCGCCGACTCAATTGTTGTTTACGCATTGCTGGATGGCCCGAGCATCGCCGGTGCCTACCGCTTTGTGTTGACGCGCAAGACGGGCGTGCTGATGGACATCGAGTCCAGCCTGTTCCTGCGCAAAGATATTGCCCGCTTCGGCATCGCACCGGCCACATCCATGTACTGGTTCTCACAAAAGGACAAGCCGTTTCAGGAGGACTGGCGGCCTGAAGTGCATGACTCGGATGGACTGGCATTGTGGACAGGGAGCAATGAGCATGTCTGGCGGCCTTTGATCAACCCGGCAGGAATTAACGTGTCCTTCTTTACAGATCAAAACCCCAAAGGGTTTGGCCTGATGCAGCGAGAACGCCATTTTGACTAATACCTGGATGGCGTTCATTATGAACGCCGCCCGA
>JAJXTL010000267.1 GCA_021783855.1 Pseudomonadota bacterium | reverse complement strand
AGAACCTATTGCGGTCCCACGTCCACCCGGCTGCGCTGTCATTTGAATGGCTGCTGTACTTCGGAAACAGCCGGAAGGCCAATTCACACTGCGCGGCTATTGCTGCCGTTGGCGCTGGTGCTGTTGAACCGCCTGTATTATCTGGGATGCTGACATGGTAACTGTTATCGCTGTAAATTGACTTATGCTGACTCAAGCCAGCCGTCCTCCACGAAACCCGGGGCGATTCACCACGCGATACGCGCCGTGGCGCAATCGATCCAACGTCGCTGCGCCGATCATTTTATTTGCGGCGAATGCTTCACCCCATTCATCGAAGTCGAGATTGCTGGTCAGAATGGTTGCGGCACGCTCGTAGCGTTCGGCGATCAAGTCATGGAAGTCTTCATCTTCAGGCGAGCGCAAGGGTTTGAGTCCGAAATCGTCAATGATCAGTAGTGGCACTTTGACTAGAGATTTAAATCGCCGCGCGTAATTGCCAGTCGCCTGCGCTGCGCGCAAGCTGCTCAGGAGCTGGGTTTGCGTGATGAATAACACGTCATAACCCTGGCGTGCAGCCGCATGCCCCAGCGACTGCGCCAGGTGACTTTTGCCGGTGCCGCACGGACCCACAATCAATACGGCGACTTTCTCATCGATGAAACGGCAGGTCGCCAGATCATGGACTGCCGTGCGGTTCAGATTGGGTAGTCTGTCGAAGTCGAATCCTTCCAGTGTTTTTTGGTTGCGGAAGCTGGCACGACGCAATCGCATATCCAGTTTCTTTTGCTCCCGCCGGGCGACTTCGTCATGAATCAGCAGGCTGAGGAAATCGGTGTAGGCCAGCTTGCGGTCGATGGCTTCGCGGTTGCGGGCTTCGAGTGAATCGAGAATGCCGGACAGGCGCAGTAGTTTGAGCAGGGATGTCAGTTCGGGAATCGGATGCATGGTCTACCTCATTGAAGAATGGTTTGGGTGTCGCGGCAGAAACGGCCGCCTTGGGTGTATGTGGTGGCAAGTGCATCGAAGGCTGCGAGCGGCGCGAGCTGATCCAGTCCTTTCTCAAGAATAATCTTGACCACCTTGTAGCTCGGCGTGCCGTAATGATTGGCGCGCTGGCAGGCCGCTTCCAATCTGGCCTCGCCGTATTTCTGTTTGAGCCGCAGTACGCCCTGTACAGCACGCATCTTGATCAAGACATGGTCACCGAACAGGGCGTGCACCAGTGCATGGCAGGCTGGACCAATCTGCAAGGCCGATTTCAAACACCACTGTGTGTCCTGCATTTGCCACGCCTGTGCTTCGGGCGGCATATGGTCGGTCACGGTGTCGCGCAGCCCTTTCCCAGTCAGTCGTACATGGCTGGCAACTGTTTCGTGTTCGCGGAACAACGTCACCATGGTGTCGGTCGCTTTGAGCCACAAGTCGCATCCGATCAGCCGGAACGGCACCGAATAGTAGTTGGTCTCGTATTGGACGTGCGCGTCGCGGTGGACTTTGACCTTGGCCCAGCTTGCCAACTCGGGTGGAACGCTGGGCAAGGCATTGAGCAGACCTTTCTCTACTTCTGCAAAACGCTTGAGCGGTGCTTCGCGGGTCGTGCCGTGAATGCGGTTGCCAGCCTCGTTCATCACCCACGCCTGCAACTGGCGATTGGCATCGTCAAGGTCGCGGAATTCGCGTAGCGGCAGGAAACTGCCTTTGATGTACTTGACGCCCGCCTCAACGATCCCTTTCTTTTGCGGGTCGCGGGGTGGGCAGGGATCGATCTTGAATGTGTAGCCCTCGGCGCATTCGGCATAGGCCCGTTGCACATCCGGCTCGTAGACACAGGCTTTGGTGATGGCGCATTTGGCATTGTCGATGATGACGCGTGACGGTACGCCCGAGAACGACTCGAACGCACGTCGATGGCAGCCCAGCCAGGTCGCCACGGTCTGGTCTCGAACGAACTCGGCATACTGGTGACGCGACCAGCACAAGGTCATCACGAAGAACCAGGTCTTGAAGATCTCGCCGGTGTACACATCGGTGATGAGCGGTCCGGCACCGAAATCAACCTGAACCGCTTCGCCCGGCTTGAACGTCAACCGCATCGGAACATCGGGCTGCTGCAGGGAAACAAGCTGCCCCAGAAAGCGATACATCGAGGAATAACTGCCGGTGAAACCGTGATTGCGCACCAGCGTGGCGTGGATGGTGGAGCCCTGAATGCCTGCTGCGTGCCACTTGGTGATCTGCTCGCGCCACGGCTCCAGCGTTGAAATACATGTGGCGGGCAACGCTTCCTTGCGCGCAAACAGAGCGGCGAGTACTGCGTCATCGGGTAGTGGGAACTCGGGTGCAAGCCAGCCACGTTCGCCTGCTACCTCGCGAACCTGTGCGAGCTTTTTGCGCCCCATCGTTTTAGACCGGGCAATATCCCGGTCGGAATCGCCTTGGCGCATGCGCACCAAAACATTGCGGTACTGATACATCTCGAACCTCCTTTTACTCACAACCTCTCCCGGCAAAATGCCGGAAGTCTAGTTGTTCAATGAAAGTTCGAGCCCCTGATCTGGGTTCAAAGTGGCGCCTTTACGCCGGAAATCCTGTGGCGCCTTAACGCCGGAAATAAAGTGGCGCCATTACGCCGACAATTTACTGGCTCCATTACGCCGGAAACGAAATGGCTCCTTAACGCCGAAAGTTCACAAGCGTTAAGCGACTACGGAACTTGGGACGTACAATCTTATTTATAACGGTGTGCTACTTAAGTCTAACTTAAACCTACTAGTTACCAAAAAATCCGTGGTGCTTCATGGTGCTGGATGGAGAGAGTTACCGCGACCCGAAGCCAATGCCGGAAAGGTCAAAATCGCCGACAGGGAAAGGAGGGAAATCTACTCAGGCTTGAGATAGGTACGCCAGCAGCAAAACAAGGCGAAAAATGCGATTGCAAAAACAGCTTAATTCACGCATTCTTTACCCCCAGTTTGAGCCCCTGATTTGGCACTTCAAAGTGGCGCCATTACGGCGGAAATCAGTGGCGCCTTAATGCCGAAAAGTGACAACGCTACCGACAAAAGCCAAAATTAAAATACAGGGCTGCGAAATTAAATACTCGAATCAACACATAGTGGAAATGA
>JAJXTL010000266.1 GCA_021783855.1 Pseudomonadota bacterium | reverse complement strand
GCAGCGCGACAAGCTGTTTGCGTCACGAGAACTTGCAGAGCAGGATTACAATCGCGTGCTGGTCGATTTATGCAACCGGTCGCGCCGCCATACCGACAGGATGTCTGCGGGCATCGGGCGGGTGCTGGATGGTCTATCGTTCAGGGCTTTGCATTGACATGAGGCACTGCACTGACCGGTTGCTGCATTCTTGCAGCGCGGTTTTGCCTTGCCATCTGCTTGATCTGTTCGCGCTTTTCCCTTGGGATTTGACTGAAGGCGCGATATTTTTCACGCGCCGCCTGGCGCTGTTCGGGAGTCAGGCTGGCCCATTTGGCCAATCGACTTGAAAAGCGTTGTTTCTGATCTGGGGTCAACTTTGGATACTGCTGGGCGAGGCGGCGGAAGTTGTGCTGTGCCTTTTCGGGCAGGGTGTTCCATTGCGTCTGTATGGGTGCCAATGCCTGCTGCTCTGCCGGCGGCAGCGTATTCCACGGTTCGGGTGCGGCGTGAGCCAGCGTGGCGAAGCAGCAAAAAGCAGCAAATAGAATCGTTCTCATGCGGTCATTTGTCCACAAATGCGTCTAAAGGCATATCGCCTGTCAGTATTGCCATGTCCGGATTCTGGCGATCCTGCATGTTCGACCAGAAAACGGCAGCACCGGAGATGATCGCCACCAGCACAATGGCAGCAGCCACCCATTGATGGGTGGAGTGGGGTAGCAGGTTGTGGGCGCGATGGCCGATCGCGCTAAGCGAGAAAACCGGTTCGCGCACGCGCTGCTTTTGCAGCGCGTGCGCACGTTTTTCGCCAAGTGCTGACACTATGTCTTCGTCCAGCTGCTGCGCGCTTTGCGTGAGCAGCGCAGCGATCTGGCGGTGGTCAAGTTGAGACTGATTTTTCATGATAGATTCACTCCTATTGCTGCGAGCACTGTCGACAATGCGTGGTTTGCCCTCGAACAGTGGGTTTTCACGCTGCCTTCAGTGCAGCCCATGGCTTTTGCCGTTTCCGCCGTATCCAGTCCATCCCAGTAACGCAGCAGGAAGGCTTCGCGTTGACGCGCTGGCAGATTACTTAGCGCTTCTTCTATTCTGGCGATGATCTGTCTTTGTTCAAGTGCCTCGTGGGGTGTCGCAGGCGCGCTTTGATTGTCGCCATCTTCGAGCACATCCAGGGGGTCGAACTCCTCTTCCTCGCGTTTTCCGGTAAAGGCGGAAAACAACGTAATCCAGTTGCTGCGGACTTTCTGGCGGCGGCAATGGTCGCGTATGGTGTTTTGCAGGATGCGGTGAAACAGCAGCGGCAACTCGTCGGGCGGCTTGTCGCCATACTTTTCTGCCAGCTTGATCATCGCATCTTGCACGACATCCAGCGCCGCATGGCTGTCATGCATTGCAAATACCGCATGTTTGTAGGCGCGGCGTTCGATGCGGCCAAGAAAATCGTTTAATTCGGCTTGGGTTGCCAGTTTCTTCTCCTTCGGTAATCGAAATTGTAACCAATTGCAGCGAATTCTGCCATGAATCATGCGGGTATGCGCGGCAAATGAGTTGACCAAACGGCCGCCAGCCTTTATCTTACGCAGTTCTTTTTTAGAATTAATCATTAAGGTGTTAGTCATGGAGATGACCGGCGCGGAAATAACCATCCGTTGTTTGCAGGAAGAAGGGGTCGAGTTCGTATTCGGCTACCCGGGCGGGGCGGTGCTGCACATTTACGACGCGCTTTTCCAGCAGGATAAGGTCAAGCATATTCTGGTGCGCCATGAGCAGGCGGCTGTGCATGCGGCCGATGGCTATGCGCGCTGTTCAGACAAGGCGGGCGTGGTTCTCGTGACCTCTGGTCCTGGCATCACCAATGCGGTGACCGGTATTGCGACGGCCTATATGGATTCCATCCCGATGGTCGTGATCAGCGGCCAGGTGCCAACCTATGCGATAGGCGAGGATGCGTTCCAGGAAGTCGATGCGGTCGGCATCACGCGCCCTTGCGTCAAGCACAACTTTCTGGTCAAGGACGTGAAGGATATCGCCTCGACCATCAAGAAGGCATTTTATCTGGCAAAATCCGGGCGCCCCGGGCCGGTTCTGGTGGACATACCCAAGGACATTTCCAACCAGAAATGCGGGTTTGTTTATCCTGACAGCATTGCGATACGCGCCTATCAGCCGCCGGGACGTGGCGACAGCCAGCAGATCCGGCAGGCGGCAGAGCTGCTGATGCAGGCGCGCCGTCCGATGATCTATGCGGGCGGCGGCGTGGTGCTGTCAAATTCATCCGCCGAACTGACCGATCTTGTGAAACTGACGGGATTCCCCTGCACCAATACCCTGATGGGGCTGGGAGGCTATCCGGCCACAGACAGGCAGTTCGTCGGCATGTTGGGCATGCATGGCACCTATGAGGCGAACATGGCGATGCAGCATTGCGATGTGCTGGTGGCCATCGGCGCGCGTTTCGACGATCGCGTGATTGGCAATGTCGAGCATTTTGCTCAGGTGCCGCGCAAGATCATACATATCGACATCGACCCTTCGTCGATCGCCAAGCGCGTCAAGGTGGATGTGCCCATCGTCGGCGATTTGAAGCTGGTTTTGGAAGAATTGCTCGCCGTGCTGCGCGCGAGCGAGAACAAAGCCTTCGATATTGCCGGCTGGTGGAAGCAGATCGAGGAGTGGCGTGAGTTCGGCGGCGGTCTGCGCTACAAGAATTCAACAGAGATCATCAAGCCGCAATTCGTGATCGAGACGCTCTACAGGCTTACTGGCGGCGATGCCTATGTCACGTCAGACGTGGGGCAGCACCAGATGTGGGCGGCGCAGTACTACAAATTCAACCACCCGCGCCGCTGGATCAATTCGGGGGGGCTGGGCACGATGGGCTTTGGATTGCCGGCCGCAATGGGCGTGCAGCTCATGCATCCCGATGCGACGGTGGCCTGCGTGACGGGCGAGGGCAGCATACAGATGAATATCCAGGAGCTGTCCACCTGTAAACAATACCATTTGCCCATCAAGGTGCTGTCCTTGAACAACCGTTATCTGGGCATGGTGCGCCAGTGGCAGCAGTTTTTCCACGGCAACCGTTTTTCGGAATCCTATATGGATGCCTTGCCGGATTTCGTCAA
>JAJXTL010000265.1 GCA_021783855.1 Pseudomonadota bacterium | reverse complement strand
GATCTTCTTGATTCTTTAGCCGCTCAATCATAGTGCGTCCACATACGCAGGACGCGAACCGTTTTCTCTTCGGTAAAAACTTCGTATACCAAACGGTGCTGAATATTGATGCGGCGAGAGTACGCACCGGCAAGATCGCCGACCAGTTTTTCAAAGGGAGGCGGATTCTGAAACGGGTCGTTGGCAAGCACCGCGAGCAGTTCCAGCGCCCTGAGTTTAAGGCCGCCTGCAGCAAGCTTCTTTGCATCTTTCATTGCTTGCCTGGCATACACAACTTCCCAACTCACCACTTAAGCGCCTTGGCGCTTTTTGCCAGGGGTTCGGCCATGCCCGCCTTGATGGATTCGCGCATGCCAGGTACGGCCAGCAGGTACAAGGTTTCCTGAATTGCGCTCCAGTCATCCGCTGAAAGAAGCACGGCGCTGCTGCGTTTTCCGGAAATGACGATAGGCTCGTGAGATTCCGCTGTTTGATCGATGAGGCGGTACAGATTTGCACGCGCTTCGCTGGCGGTCAGTATGGTCATTTCGTGCTCCTTCAAAGAAGCCTTTATGGTACGTGTTGACGTACGTCTGTCAAGTGGCTAGCGAGCGTTACTGGATAAAAGGGTAGCGCCCCCTTTGTTCCGCATTGGTTGCTGAAACAGCGTTAAACCGTGGTCTGTCCCCTATTATTCCACTCGCGAAGAATGCGCCGGGATACCAACAGATTCTTTGCGGGCAGAATAAGGCCGGACTCAAAAGGCGTTAAGAAGACAGTGAAAAGAATGATGGGCACCCAGCCCACAGTCTTTGCCGCTGGATCAATGGCGCGGCACGCTTTGTGAACCGAAACCGTGTAAAGGAGAACCGGAGGCACAGTGATAAGAGCAAGCCAAAGCGAAGTGGTGAGGCCGACCTGCGTGGCGTCCGTTGCAGCGAATGCGCAAGTTGAAGCAAACCACCCGACGTGTATGAAGTATGCCTTCAAAAGCAGCGCCCGCTTTCTACGCAAATGCTCGATTAGTTGCACCATTTCGATAGCCCTAACGTAAAGCTAACCGGCGGCGCTTTAGCGCCGTCCAGCGACCGAAGGGAGCGAGGTTGAGCGCCGGGTTATACGCTTGCTGACTACAGAATCTTTTCTGGTTCATCGGTTGGAGAACACCACTCAGAATCGAAGAGTTGCTTGATACGCAAAAGTGCTTCTTGTTCGGTTGTATTACTAGAACTGCTGTATGCCTTGGCTGCGTGACGCGCAATATCTGCCAGCATGAGTCCCCAAGCGCCTGGATCATCCCAGGTTGTGTTCAGTGCGTATTGCTGAGGAAGATTTGGGCCACCCCATACACGGAGAATTTCAAATGAGTCCTGCTCACGGGAAATTGGTGGCTTTTCTAATTCTCTGTGTGTGCGACCAAATATCACAAGGCGTCCTGCGTATAACGTAAAAGTAAGGGGCTGGCCGCAACGCACGGCAGCGAATGTGCGGAAGGTCACATCCCGCGACACCCCACCGAAGCCGCTGACGGCCAGTCCCGCTTGACTGTCATGTTAGGTCTCATGGATCGCTTGCATATTGTCATAAACAACCCAAGATCCCTGATGCTTAGCGTAGCGCAATAGTTCACCTACGGTCCTTAATACGCAAAAGAAAAAGTCTGTGCTCCGCCCTTCGTCGTCGGTGACTATTTCGCTATTTGGATGAAGCGTAAAAAATGCGTTTTCCATCGACGCGGCAATATCCTCTATGCCCCAATCGAACAACACCTTTGTTGTTTTATCTTGATTCGCATGGCACCACGTAACCAACTTGCTGTGCGCATTCAGAACGTTTGAAGTTTCGCTATTGATTACAGTGTATTCGTGGAGCATTTTTGTCTCGCTGATGCGCCCATTGAATTCGTGTTGTTCGACTTCAAGATAACTGCAAGTATGAGATTGAGCGGAAAGAAATCTTAAGCCTCCAATGCCTGAAACATCCAATAGGCTCCCCATGATCTCCTTGAACCAATCACCTCTCGTAATGCCAATCATTGTCTTTCTGCGTTTTTCGTACTGGTGCAAATATTTCGCGTCGATGGCAACGGGCCGACCGGCCATAAGTGCTGCAACATCGCAACCGTAAAAGTTTGCGAGATCGCGTGGGTCTAGAACGGAAAGTGAAAATCCAGATGAGTCAGACATGGCAAACTCCGGTATGAGACCTAACGTTAAATAGCCGTCACGTGACGGAATAAAAGATTACTGGACATGTCCAATAATCCTGGATCGGGTTGCAAGTTGTTGATTCATATCTTCCGACCTGTCCAATAAACCCAAGCTTCAAAATCACCCAGATAGTAAGCCATTGAAAGGCGTCCTTACGCCATTTCCTGCTCCAGCGTGAAACCCGCCCCGGCATCCTGCCCGAGCACTCGCACCAGATACGGCATGATTTCCACAAGCGTTTTGTGCAAGGTCCACGGCGGGTTGATGACGAACATGCCGCTGCCATGCATGCCAAAGCCGTCCGATGACGGGGTATGTACGGTGAGAGCGACGTGCAGCCAGTTCTTGATCGGCAGGCGCTTGAGTTTGCCGGGGAGTTGCTGGGCTTCCAGGCGCGAGAGCTGTGGATACCAGACGGCGTAGGTGCCGGTGGCGAAACGGCTCAGCCCTTCTTGCAGTGCCGCGATGACGTTCGGGTAGTCGTCGCGGGTTTCGTAGGGCGGGTCGATCAGCACCAGCGCGCGCCGCGGCGGCGGTGGCAGCAGGGATTTGAGGGCATCGAAGCCGTTGGCAGTGGCGATGCTGACCTGCCGCCCGTGTGTGCTGAAGTTGTCCTGCAAAATCTGGCTGTCGCTGCTGTGCAGCTCAAAGAGGCGCAAGCGGTCTTGCGGGCGCAGGGTTTGCAGGGCCAGCCAGGGGGAGCCGGGATAAAAGCGCAGGCTGCCGTCCGGGTTGCAGGCGCGCACGAGGTCGACGTAGTAGGCCAGTTCGGCGGGCACATCCTCGCGCGCCCACAGCTTGCCGATGCCGCTTTCGTATTCCTTCAGTTTGGTCGCATAGCCCGTGTCCAGTTCATAGAGACCGGCGCCCGCATGGGTGTCGATGATCCAGAACGGTTTGTCTTTTTGCCCCAGATAGCGGCT
>JAJXTL010000002.1 GCA_021783855.1 Pseudomonadota bacterium | reverse complement strand
ATCACCATCGCCAGTCTGGTCAGCCTGGTCATCTATCTGGTACCGCTCATCGCCCTGATCCTCGGCTACGACGCCATCGTCGGCGAACGGGAGCGAGGCTCGCTGGATTTATTGCTGTCGATGCCGATCACCAGACTGGAGTTACTGCTGGGGAAATTTTTCGGCCTGTCCGCAGCCCTTGCCTTCTCGACCTTCGCAGGCTTCGGTCTGGCCGGTGTGCTGATAGCCCCCGAGATCGATTTGAACTCGCTCTACCACTATGTCGGCTTCGTCTTCAGCGCCATCCTGATGGGCATGGCCTTTCTGAGCATGGGCGTGATGGTGTCCGTGCTCGCCTCTGACCGCACCCGCGCCAGCGGCGCTGCCATCGCACTGTGGTTCTTTTACGTACTGATTTACGACCTGCTCTTGCTAGGCGCGCTGGTATTCAGCGGCGGACAGATCGGGGGAGACTTCTTCCCGTATTTGCTGCTGCTCAATCCGGCAGACATCTTCCGCATCCTCAATATTTTCAGCATGACCGAAGTCAAAAACCTGTACGGACTGGCGACGGTCTTCCCCGAAGCACTGTCCGATCCGAGATTGCTCGGCGCCATCATGGTCCTGTGGATCATCGCACCGCTGGGCATCGCCGCATGGAGAATCGAATGAATAAATCCGCCAACCTGCTCGCTGTACTTGCCTTATGCGCCCTGCTGCCCGCCTGCGGCAAGACACCCGTTCCTGTTGTTGCGATCGAGCCGGCCAAAACCGCGACCTGCGCGTTGGACGGCATGCTGCTGATGGATTACCCCGGCCCCAAAGGCCAGATACAATACGACAAGGGCGATGCGGATTTTTTCTGCGATACTGTCGAAATGGTGTCGACGTACCTCGCTCCCGAACAGCAAAAGCGCGTCAAGGGCGTTTTTACTCAGGATATGGGCAAGGCGGATTGGAACAAGCCAGCAGGTCAGTGGATCGATGCCAGGTCGGCCTATTATGTATTGGGCAGCAAGCGTACAGGCAGCATGGGGCCCACCCTGGCCACGTTTGCACAGGTTGCAGATGCCGAGGCTTTTGCAAAACAATACGGCGGCAAAGTGCTCAGTTTCAAGGAAATCACCCCCGACATGGTCACGCTGGATGGCGGGGTTGTAAACGATAAACCGATGTAGGGGAACAAGCATGGCAGATTTTTATGAAAATATCCCGGTAGAACAGGCGGATCAGATCGAAACCATCTCCCGGCTGCGATATGAATTGCGCGAGAGTCACGCCGCCCTGCTTAAGAAATATGCCGTCGGCAATATTCAACAACTGAAACAGGGCATTGAAAACGGCACACTTCAGGAACACCCTGCCTACGAAGATTATCTGGGTGCCGCCATCACGGCACAAACGCAGGAAATATTGCGCGAGGAACTCAAGACTTATCTGGCGGAGCTCCAGTCACAATGAACTTACACCTTGAACTGAAAGAAAAAATCGAGGCAGCTTATGGCAGCGGGCCGCTGGTGTCCATCGCACTGAAGCAGGATGCGCTGCTGGTCGAGCTCGATTCCGGCGTATTCGTCGAGTTGCGCTACCTGAACCCGAAGGAATACTCGCTCGGCTGGATATGGGGGGAGGCCGAATTCAGAATCGATACCGCCCCGCTGCACCCGCAGCTGAACACCTATCCGAACCATCTGCACGATGACAGCGGCAATATCCTGAGCGACCCGCTGACCTCAGTGGAAAACGAGCCCTGGGATAATGTGCAGGCCTTGCTCGACGCCGTCATCAGAAACCCCCTGATGACGGACGTCTGAAGCGGATCAATGCACTTCGCTTACCATATAGTCGACGGCAGCCTTCACATCGTCATCTGACAGTGAAGCGTTTGCCCCCTTGGCCGGCATGGCGCCCTTGCTGCCAGTGAAGCCTTCCAGTGCATGCTTGTACAGGACATCCTTGCCCTGCGCAATACGCGGCTCCCAGTCCGCCTTATTGCCCTTGATCGGCGCACCGCCGGCCCCGGTCTGGTGGCACATCGCGCAGGTGCCCTTGAACACGTGTTCGCCCTTTTCATGATGCTCGTCTGTGGCCGCCATCGCTTCAGGCTTGGCTGCTTCGACCGGTTTTGCAACTTCAGCAGGCGGGGTCGTCACGGCAGAAGCCTGACTTGCCGTCTGTGACTCTTTGCCGCAGGCTGTCAGCGCCAGCGCGATGAAAAGAACGGTGACAAGCTTAGTGCTATTCATAATATCGATTCCTTAAAGTGGCTAAACGAGATTGGAGTATAGCAGGGCTATGTTACATCTCATTGACCGATATCAAGAAACAGACCGTGTCCGATTCCTCGCCGACCGCCAGGACTCAGGGATCGTAGGCGCGCAGCAGCGCGACATCGCAGATGGTCACTTCACGGCCCTCGACCGCAATCAGTCCCTGACTGCTCAGGTTATTCAAAATCCGCGAAAAGGTTTCCGGCGTCAGGTTCAGGCGGGAAGCGATTACCGCCTTGCTGGTCGGCAGACTGACGGTCGCTGTGCCGTTTTTGCTCTGAAGATCATTCTGCATCAGATAGCCGATCAGACGCTGGGTGGACGAGCGCAACGTGTAGGCCTCCACGTCCTGCACCAAGCCGTGCAGACGCATACTCAGGCCCGCCAGCATTTTTCGGCAAAAACCGGCGTCGCGGCCTATTTCCTCGAACACCGCCGCCTTCGCAATGTGCAGCAACAGGGTATCGTTCAAAGCCTGCGCATAAACCGGGTAGGGTTTTTCCATGAACATCACGGCTTCGCCAAAGCTCTGACCGGCATTCATGATTTCGACCACTTTTTCTGAACCGTTGGCCGCGGGTAACGCCAGTTTCACCTGTCCGTGCACCACCAGATAAAAGCCGTTCGACGGATCGTCCTTCTGAAAAATAATATCGCCCTTATTGACCTGGCGTTCGTGCGTGTGCTGAACGATGCGAGCCAGCTCCTCGTTCGTCATGGTATTGAACAAGGGGAGATGAGACAGAATGGCTTGTATGTTTGGCGTCGTGCTCATGATCCTTCATATTCCGGGAGCAGCGTGTCTGGCCTCGCGGTGCCGGTAACAGGCGCGCAACAAATTATGCCACAAAGCCAACGCGCTTGCAGCGAGCAGGATCGCCGCCGGATAGACCAGGGGCGGCAAAACCAGCGCGACCTCCAGCGTCAGCAACGCGGCCAGATGCAACCGGTGCTGCCGCCGCGCCCATGTCTCCGGCAGGATTTCCTTCATATTCGGAACGGCATGCCTGCCCGGCAGACTGCTCTGCAAATGAAACCAGATCAGAAAAGGAACGATCTTGTACAACATGCCGTTAATCGCGCCCAGCGCGAAACCGACTATGATCAAGATACCCGCGCTCAATTCGATCCTGTCATGCCAGCCGTGCGGCAGCAACCCCGCAGTCTCCCACTGGATAATCGCGCCGATCAGGCTCAGCATGGAGACGCGCCAGAACAACAGCGACGTATCGACCTGACGTCTACGGCGAAGGCTATGCAGGTACAAGGTGGTCAGCGCGAATCCTGCATAGACTACCGCGAGACCCGCTTCGAGTGCGTATCTCACATAATTTCCGGCCTCGGCAAGGGACCACAATATCAGCAATCCAAACAGGGTCGGCGTCATCCAGCGGGTCATGGTTGCGGGATAATTCGGCGTCAACTGAAACATCGGCACCACCTGATAGGCCACGCCGATCAGCAACAGCCCGACCCATCCTGCCAGCCCCCAGAACGGGTGCAGCACGGCAAACGGCGCGTAGAAATCCATGGCAAGGCCGCCGCGCAATAGCGCCAGACAAATACCGAGAACGACTGTGAACAACAGGGCGAGAACGGCAAGAGTTATCGCCAGCGTAGTCGCATTGCGCATTGCAACCCGCCACAGGCCTGCGCTGACCGCAACAAAAAAAGTGCCGAAACCAGCACCCAGAAATATCGAGGCGGCAAGAAAGGCGCTGCCCCCGCCTTGCAGAAAACCGGTTGCCAGCAACAGGCCCCCTGCGCAGAGGTTCAGGTGCACCAGCGTGGCAACCAGACGCGGTTTGCCGATCGATACGCCTGCCACCACCGGGAGCAGTTGCATCAACGCGCCGCACATGGTCATCGACAGTACGCCCAGTGTAAACAGGTGAACAATTGCCAGCGTCACAGGGTTGTGCCGCTCAAGCAGCGCCGACGGGCCTGCCCACAGCAACAGTGCGGAAGCCGCAACGATAAATAAGGGGACGGTCAGAAAAAAACGAAACGGCACCGAAATCGGCGGCGCCTGATCAAAAGAGAGTCCGGTGGTCTGCATGACAGCGGCTAGTCCCGCCAGATCAGTACCGCGCAATCTCCCTCGGCGGTAAATTCACTCTCATACCGGTAGTTTTCGCGTTGTAGAATGCCGTACAGGGGAAAAGGTTCGCGTCGCAACAACACCCGCAGCAGCTCACCTTCGGGCAGCACAGCAAGCGCTTCCAGCGTGTGCGTCAGCGGCTCCGGCGGCTCCAGATCGCGCACATCCAGCAAGGTTACGCTCATCGTCATTCTTCCAGAGCGCGTATGGCTGCGAGTACGTTGGCGCATCGTTCGCCCGCCAAGACCTGATCGGCCATGCGGTACAACATTTGCTGTTCTTTCAGGTTGTGCTGCTGCATCAACATCAGCAGGGTCTCGGATGCACCGAGAAACGCATCTCTGTTGCGCAAGCGTATCCCATCGGCCATCCCGGCGAACACCCCGCGCATCTGCTGATGCTCCATGCGCATTACTTCGGTCGGCCCCGCGGTCATTCCGGTCGCACTTTCAAAGGCCGGAAACATAACCTCCTCTTCCGCCTTGAAGTGATGCTCGGTCTCCCGTTCGAACGCCGTAAACTGTCGCGTTGCCGCCTCCCAGTCGCCATCCACCACGGCATTCTCCGCTTCCGCAAAAAGCGTATCGCAGTGATGGTGGGCTTGTGTCATAAATGAGCTGATCGTGTCCATCTTAAACCCCTGGAATGGTAAAGGTGTGACCATGATAGTGCGTATGCTCAACGGGTCGCCTTGACCAATATCAACTAAAAGCGTCTCCGTGACAAACTGAAGTCACAGCACGGGGCGCAGCCTGCCTCAGCCAGCCTGCCCGTCGGCGCGGGGACGCCAGTAAAACGGCAAGTAGCGCAGCACCCAGGGGATAAAAGAGACGAGCCAAACGGCACCGGCTGCGATATAGAGCCGATAATTGCCATTCATCGGCAGCATGTCCGCCGTCACGCGCATCAGTACAACCAGCTGAATGCCGGCAAACATCAGCCCGGTCGTTCTGTCCGCTTTCATGGGCAGTCCGGAATGCCCCAGTGTCACTCGCGTGCCCATGCCGATGATCAGCGTCGCATAGCAGCCTATTGTGAGGGCGTGCAGAGGCGCGAGTCCCCAGATTGCGTCATGACCGAGAAATAACAGCAAACTTTGCACGCTGAATAGCAGCATGGCAACGCCCATCCACGCAAAACCGATATGCAGCACGCCTAACAACGGGATGCGCAGACTATCTCGCAAACCCCAGACATAACTCAGGTAGAGTGCCGCAACTGCAAAGGGTACGTCACACACCCAGAGCCATGTTTCGGCATTTGCGAGTTTCATAATCCCATGTGCTGCGCCGGCAGCCAGCATGATCCACCAGGGCAGCAAAGGGCGAGGGACGACATGCCCGGGCAGCGCGCTGGCGGTAAAAAAGGGAATCATGCGGTGCGCCACGCTTGCGAATACCGGCGCCAGGAACAGCCACAGTCCGCACTGAATGGAAAAATTCAGATATGTCACATTGTCCGAGAGCAGCCAGCCTGGATAAGCTGCAAGACCACACCATCCCATACCCAGCGCGATCAACAGTACGAGCGGATGGCTTTTATCGGGATGCCGCGCACCAAACAGGACGCGTAACAGCGCATAAAGTGCGATACCCCAACCCGCCAGTGCGCAGAGAGTCGCGACGATCAACAGCCATTTGCCGGCCAACAGCCCCGCATAGAAGCAGACAGCGCCCAGCATGAACAACAGGAAAGCGGGTATATATCGTTTCGCCGTAATTTCCGCGCAATTCATCCAGCGCGGAAAGGTGGTCATCAAAAAGCCGAAGATGAAAAACGGAAACAGGCCGTAAATCATCAGATAAGCATGAATGGCTCCAGGTGCGATCGGCCACACCATGGGATGTCCAATCACCCCGTAACGGGTCGTCATTTCGAGGACCCACCACATCATGACCGCCACGACTTGCATCGCGCCGCCAAAGAACATGACCCGATGCGGTGCAGCGCTAAAGTTTTTCCAGAGTTTTTTTGGCATCATCAGGTTATATGTATCTCGCCGGGAATATTTAACATCAAACTCACCAACACCCTGTCGTCACGCATGCCATTTACCAGCGCGAAACGGGCCGGTTTATCTGTTGATGATCTGCATGGTAACCCCCAGCGTTTTCCACTGCCTGACTTCTTCCTGCAAAGCGGCTTCGGTCAGCGGGTTCAGGCTCAGCCAGTCCGGCTCCATGGCGAGATAATATTTTGTTCCTGTAAAGCTGCCCGTCATTTCCGGCAAAACCACATCGCTGCGATTGCGGTAAAACAGGGTCGCCAGTCGCAGGCTCATTGCCAGCAGGCAATCCACACTGTCCGTCAGCAGACCCTGCAATTTTTTCAGATTGCCGCGATGCGCCAGCGCCAGCATGCTCAGCCTGCTCTGCTCCTTCTTTGAAAAACCCGGCATGTCGGCATTGGCCAGTATGTAGGCGGTATGTTTGTGATAACCGCTATGCGCGACCCGGATGCCCACCGGGTGCAAACAGGCAACCCAACCCAGAACTTGCAGCGCGGACTCGTTCACATTCTGGCCGAAGAATTGTCTGGCCAGCGTGTCGGCAAGCCTGGCCACGCGCGCCACATGCTTCACGTCTATGCAATAGCGGCGCATGAAATGTTGAACAGTCACATCGCGCATGTCGTTGTTGTGGAATCTCCCCCACATATCGTACAGCACTCCTTCCCGCAACGCGCTCAGGCCCATCTGCATCTGGGTGATTTCCAGCTCTTCAAAGGCGGCGTACATGATGGCAAAGCCACCCGCCAGGGCCGGCAGACGATCCGGGCGCAATCCCAGCAAACCCAGCTTCTGCACATCACCCGCTTTCAGCATCTGCGCGCGCAACAGATCAAGTCCTACCCTTGTGATGCCGCTTTTGCTGTAGCCGTTCAATTCGAGAATTTCAGTGATCGCCTTGGCCGTGCCCGATGAACCGATGGCCCGCTGCCACATCCCCTTATAGTCGGCAACGATGCTTTGCAATTCATTGCGGGCGGCAAGCTCCGCCTGCTCCATACTCTGACGGGTGATTTTTCCGTCCGGAAAATAGCGGCTGCTATAACTCACGCAACCCATGTACAGGCTTTCCAGCTTGAGCGGATTGAGTCCGTGACCGATGATGAATTCGGTCGAGCCGCCGCCGATGTCCATCACCAGCAAGCGCTCATCCGACTGCGGCAGACCGTGCGCCACACCGAGATAAATCAGGCGAGCTTCTTCGCGTCCCGCGATGACTTCTATCGGGAATCCCAGCACCTGCTCGGCCTGCGCGATAAATTGAGCGGCATTTTTGGCCACCCGCAACGAATTGGTACCCACCACCCGCACCGCCTCGGGAGGCAAGTTGCGCAGACGCTCGGCAAATCTCCCCAGGGTGGCAAGCGCGCGTTGCTGTGCGGCTTCATCGAGATAATTATCCGCGGTCAGGCCGACGGCCAGACGCACAGGCTCACGAAGACCGTCCAGCATGTACAACTGCTCACCCTCAACCCTGGCTACCTGCAACCTGAAACTGTTCGATCCCAGATCAACAGCGGCCAGGATAGGCTGCTGTTCCATTATTTCAGTACTTCGCGATCGATTTCGTCGATGGTGACATGGCGCACATCGCGCCCCTTGACCATGTAGATGACATATTCAGAAATATTCTTGGCATGATCGCCGATACGCTCAATCGCCTTGGCCACGAACAGGATTTCCAGTGAAGCGGAAATCGTGCGCGGATCTTCCATCATGAAGGTGATGAGATAGCGCATGATGGCGCGAAACTCGATGTCCACCTGATCATCCTGACGCACCACTTCAGCGGCCATCGTGACATCCAGGCGTGCAAACGCATCCAGCGATTTGCGCAGCATGTCGACGGTCAGTTCGGAAGCATGTTTGATTTCTTGATAGCGAGGGATGGCCAGCCCGTGTTTTTCGGACAACATCTTGGCCATACGGGCAATTTTCTCGGCTTCATCGCCGATACGCTCAAGATCGGTAATCGTTTTGACTACCATCATCAGCAGGCGCAAATCGCTGGCTGTCGGCTGGCGGCGCGCGATCACCTGACTGCACGCCTCGTCGATCTTGACTTCCATGGCGTTGACGCGATGATCGTCTTCGATCACGCGATTCATCAACGCAACGTCACCCTCCACCAGAGAAATGATGGCGCTCTTGATCTGGCTTTCCACCAGCCCGCCCATTTGCAACACATAGGCGCGTATGGCTTCCAGCTCTATATCAAATTGCTTGGAGGTGTGTTCGCTGCTGATCATGGAATTCCTCTTTTCTGCCTGAAAACGTTATAGTCTAATGGGTTAATGTGAATAAAAGATGACAGCAACGGACGACGCTACACCGTCATCGTCTTCACGCCTGCCGAGGTACCCAGCAACAGCACATCCGCCGGACGGCGTGCAAACAGGCCATTGGTCACCACACCGGCAATATGATCCAGCGTCGATTCAAGCTCGACAGGGTTCATGATTTGCAGGCCATGCACATCGAGTATCAGGTTGCCGTTATCCGTAGTATAACCCTCGCGCAACGCGGGCTGCCCGCCCAATGCGACCAGTTGCCTTGCCACCAAACTGCGCGCCATCGGAATCACCTCGATCGGCAAGGGAAACTTGCCCAGCACATCCACCAGCTTGCTCTCATCGCACAGACAGATGAATTTACGACTGGCGGCTGCAACGATTTTTTCGCGGGTCAGCGCGCCGCCGCCGCCCTTGATCATATGCAGGTGACGGGTAATTTCGTCCGCGCCGTCCACATATACCTGTAAGTCACCTGCGTCGTTGAGCGACAGCACCTCGATGCCGTGTCCCTTCAGGCGTTTGGCCGAAGCTTCCGAACTTGCCACTGCGCCGCGTATCTTGTGTTTGATTTTGGCCAGCTCATCGATAAAAAAATTGGCGGTCGAGCCGGTGCCCACCCCCACGATGCAGTCAAACGGTACATATTCAATCGCAGCCACGGCCACCGCACGCTTCAAATCATCCTGATTCATCATTGCTCACTTTCAAGTTAGTTTGCGCAATTATTGCAGGAAATGAGGTTTTTGGGGGAAGTCATCTAACGATCATGGCAAGAAAGCCACCCCTGATAAGGCAAATATTCTCGCAGGGATGATGCCCTGCGGGCATCAACTCGCAAACCTGCCATGATCGTTCCCTCATCCCCGTTCCCCCTCTGATGGAACTACTAGCCAATCCACCAAGCCAGCAAGCTGGCAAGTGTCTGGTTATCCCGGAGGGCGAGGTGTACGGTTCGTCGCTACGCGAGTTTCACGTTAGCCGTCTTTTATAACGGAACTGTCCGCATGCCTTTTTAATCGGGCTGATGGTAAGATGACATGCAGACTACAATCGATAGCGAGGAGTTAAAATGCCAGCACCCGCCGTATTAACCATTGCCACCACCCCCTATAACGATCAAAAACCGGGAACCTCGGGACTGAGGAAACGGGTGCCTGTCTTCAGGCAGATCCATTACCTGGAAAATTTTGTACAGGCCATTTTCGACAGCATCTCCCCTCCGCCAAATGCGACGCTGGTACTGGGCGGCGACGGCCGTTATTACAATCGCGAGGCGATACAGATCATACTCAAAATGGCGGCGGCCAATGGCATCAAACGCGTGCTGGTGGGCGCCGGCGGGATACTTTCCACCCCGGCCGCTTCCTGCATGATACGCAAATACGCCACGTTCGGCGGCATCATTCTGTCTGCCAGCCATAATCCCGGCGGACCGGATGGCGATTTCGGCATCAAGTACAACACCGCCAACGGCGGCCCGGCGCCCGAAAAAATAACCGACACCATTTTTGCCAAAAGCCGCAAAATTACCGAGTACCGCATCATCGATGCGCCTGATGTAGCACTGGACACCCCGGGCGATTACACCATAGGCAAGATGGCCGTATCGGTGATCGACCCGGTTGCCGACTACGCCGATCTGATGGAGTCGCTGTTTGATTTTTCCGCGATACGCGCACTGCTTGCAGGCGGCTTTCGCATCAAGTTCGATGCGATGCACGCCGTCAACGGACCCTATGCGCGCGAAATTTTTCTGAACCGTCTGGGCGCGCCTGAAGACAGCATCATGAATTGCGTGCCGCTGCCGGATTTTGGCAACGGGCATCCCGACCCGAACCTCACCTATGCGCATGAACTGGTCGATATTCTCTACGGCAACGATGCGCCGGATTTTGGCGCAGCCTCCGACGGCGATGGCGACCGCAACATGATCCTGGGTCGCCATTTCTTTGTCACGCCGTCCGACAGTCTGGCCATTCTGACCGCCAATGCCAAACTTATTCCCGGCTACCGCGCAGGGCTTGCGGGCGTTGCGCGCTCCATGCCCACCAGCGCGGCGGCCGATCGCGTCGCGAAAGAACTGGGGATTCCCTGCTATGAGACCCCCACCGGCTGGAAATTCTTCGGCAACCTGATGGATGCAGGCAAGGTAACCTTGTGCGGAGAAGAGAGTTTCGGCACCGGTTCCAGCCACATCCGCGAAAAAGACGGCCTGTGGGCTGTGCTGTTCTGGCTCAACATCGTCGCCGCGCGTAAACAGTCCGTCGAGGCCATCACCCGCGAACACTGGGCGCATTTTGGCCGCAATGTGTATTCACGTCACGACTACGAAGCCATCCCATCGGACGCCGCCAACGGCGTGATGAAACACCTGAAAGACAGCTTCGGCAGCTTACCGGGGCAGAAGCTCGGCAATTACACCGTGGATGTCTGCGACGATTTCAGCTATACCGATCCGGTGGATGGCTCAATCAGCACGGGTCAGGGCATACGCATCATCTTTACCGACGGTTCGCGCATTGTGTTCCGCCTGTCCGGCACGGGAACCGAAGGTGCGACCTTGCGCGTCTATCTGGAAGCCTTTGATCCTGACGTGGCGAATCACCACCTTGATGCACAGGTCGCATTGTCCGAACTTATCGGCATTGCAGGACAACTATCCGAACTCAAGACGCGCACCGGACGCGAACACCCCACGGTCATCACATGACATGCTGGCACAAAACAGGCTTAAAACCTATCTTTCACTGACCATCCTGGCATCGGCCCTGTGGCTGATGCACGGATTTATTCCGGCACTGCTTTGGGCTGTCGTCATCGCCATTGCAACCTGGCCATTGCGTGTCAGGGTTGCACAAAAAACCAGGCTCAGCAATGCAGGCGTGGCCGCCATCATGACCACCTCTGCTGCCATCCTGCTGTTCATCCCTGTCATCTATACGCTGTTTCATGCAGCCTCAGACCTGGGCGCCCTGACCCGCTGGATCATGGCTGCGCAAAAAACGGGGATTGCCGTCCCCGATTGGGTGCACAGAATCCCTGCAACAGGCGAGCAGGCAGCTGCATGGTGGCAGGCCCATCTGACAGACCCTGCCAACCTCTCGGTATTTCTTGGAAATAATACGTGGATAAAGGGCGTTGCGCAGAATCTGGGCACGCAGGCAGCACACCGCCTGATCACGCTGGTCTTTACCCTGGTCACACTCTTTTTCCTGTATGAGGGAGGCGAGAAATTGTCCGGAAAAACCCTTGCCTTGTTTGACAGGCTGACCGGCGAAATGGGCAGGCGTTATATGCTGCAGGCAGCCGCCGCAATCAGGGGCACGGTGAACGGAGTTGTGCTGGTGGGTCTTGCTGAAGGCTTCATCATCGGCCTGTCCTACTGGATGGCAGGCGCCCCCCATGCGGCCATTCTGGGCTTGTCGACAGGTGCCCTGGCAATGATTCCCTTTGCGGCGCCCCTGATTTTCACCAGCGTGTCTTTACTGCTGATGATACAGGGCAATACGATGGCGGCCATCGGCGTGTTCATATTCGGCATGCTGGTCCTCTCAATAGGCGACCATGTAGTTCGCCCGAAAATTATCGGCAACTCGGTCAAACTGCCTTTTCTGTGGGTGCTTTTCGGCATTCTGGGCGGCGTCGAGGTGTTCGGGCTGATCGGGCTTTTCATCGGCCCCGCACTGATGGCGCTGGTGATGATGATGTGGAGCGACATGACAGAAACCGATAGCTGAACCGTCTGTTAACGTGAAACTCGCGCAGCGACGATCCGTACCCCTCGCCCACCGGGATAACCAGACACTTGCCAGCTTGCTGGCTTGGTGGATTGGCTAGTAGTTCCATCAGAGGGGGAACGGGGGTGAGGGGACGATCATGGCGAGTTTCATCATCAGTGGTGGCTTTTTTGCCATGATCGTTAGGGTAGCACTGATCTATTCTCTTTTGTCATTCCGAACGAAGATAAAAGTCCTTATAAATCAAGTAGTTAGATTTAACTCTTTGCTCGAAATGACAATAAATCAGCGTTTACTTAGACTTACTCACCTGTTTAAGAGGATTTGCCATGATCAGGAAAACCGCCGTTTTACTTGCCATCCTCATGCTTGCCATCGTCGCATGGGGAGTGTTTATTGATGAGAGCGCCACAAGAATCATCATCAACGGTCATGAATTCACAGGCCCGTTCCAGGGCGCAGGCGTCATCATTGGCCTGACAGCACTGTTCTGCGCGTCCATCCTGCTGCTCTTTGTATTCGCCGGAATCGGCATTTTTCTTCTGGGTGCCATGTTGTTCGCCTCACTCATCCTGGCGTGGCTGGCTTTCCCGTTTTTACTTTTCCTGCTGCTGCCCCTGGCTATCGTCTGGCTGTTCATTGCAATCACCCGAAAAAACGGGACATGAGCATCCGTTGCACAGGCTAAATCCGTGTTGACCTTCATCTTTCAAACAACTAAACTAAAACGCACGTTTTTAAGGACACAATAATGAACGCTATTCACGCAGAAATCACCATAGGCGTCACCGAATTGCGTGAGTCGCCCACACGCATCCTCAAGCGCGCCGAAGACGAAGATCAGGCCGTCGCCATCCTCAATCACAACAAACCGGCGGGCTATATCGTTTCGCCGAGGCTGATGGAAGCCATGCTGGATTCCATTTCCGACCGCATCGCCGAGCGTCGTGCAGAAGCGCGTCTACCCACGTTGAATCTCGCTCGCAAAATCGAATTGAATGACCTATGAGCTCTCCATCCATCCCGAGGCCGAAAAAGAATGGGCCAAACTGGATGGCAGCATCAAACGTCGCTTCAAGGAAAAATTCGCCAAAGAGCGTCTCGAACAGCCGCGAGTGTTAAAGGATGCACTGCGCGAACTTCCCGACTGCTACAAGATCAAAATCACAACTCCGCAATTTCGTCTGATATACCACGTAAACGATGCGACTCGCCTGCTCACCATACTGTCAGTCGCCTCCAGAAACGATGTTTATGACGAGTTGCGTGCGCGACTTTAACCCTCTATCCTCATGCACAATCCGAAAGGCCACTTTCCAGCATAAAAATCGGCGGGACGAATTTCAGGAATCGAGACAAACCGGATATTGAAATGAGGTCAAAAGCGAACGGTCAACGTAAAATTGAATGGCAGCCAGCTTCTGGGAAGTACCTCTCGAATGCAGGGTTAACACTCATTCTCTTCATCTACTGTAAGCTGAGCTACACAACGAAAGGTATCTCAGAGGCCGATACTTTGGCATCAATGTCGTGTTGGCGCAGTAATATTTCGACTGCTCTGACGCGCCTAGCTCTTTCATGTTCTGCGCAGGGACCTATGATAACACGCTGAATCGGTAATGATCTCGTTGCAGAAGTAATGCCTTCCAGCAGATCCACGAAGGGAATACTCTTACCAAAGCGAACATATTGCTTCTGCTGGATATGGTTTATCGTAATTCCCTCCCTTCTGGCATATTCGCGCGTCTCCTTGTTGTGTGGGATAAAAACTAGACGCACTTCATTTTCTTCTTTGAATCCCCAGTGTTTATAACGACATGCGCATCTCATGATGGCTATGAAAATATTCTCCAGATTCTCGTCGTCATCTGCGCCTCGTAGATGGCTGGATAGAAATGTTTCCATCGTAGCTAGGTCCGCCTCAAACTCTTTGGAGAAAGTCTGTTCACTATCGTTAGAGTAAACAACATTTCCGCCAAACAGATCGCCACAGTTCTCGTATTTTTCGGAAAATTCTGTTAGCAATTCGGAAAGGTTTTTGGTATCAAATACGAGCGCATATCCACCATCTTTGCCATATCCCCGCCACTGACTCAGTAAGCCATGCTTGTCCACGCGTTCGTCGCTGTTTCTAGTCGTACAGAACGACGTAATATATGGCTCGGCCAAAGGCTCATTGTCGGTAGCGCTGTTCAATAGTTTGTCTTGAAGCGACTTGGCAATTTGCTTTCCTCGTTGGCAAGCTTCTTTTTCCTCGAAACCAAGGCTCAGAATAACTTTCTCAAAGATTTCTGGTAATCTTTTTTTGAGAAAGTATTTAATCTCCTCAGCGTCATTGAGATATGCGTAGTGCGTTGCTCGCAATGTTTGGCTTTGGATAATGCCATCCAAGCCCGCCGCACTTGTGTAGTGGAAAAGTTGCGGATGTTCGCCTGCGAGTGGCGTCGTTATTACTTTCATTGCTGGTGTCGGAAAAGGGCGGCGTTAATGGCGGTTAACGAAGCTGTAAAAAAGTATGTTCATATGCGCATCGTGCCGTAAACCAAATGAAATATCAGGGTTATTTCTTCTTGTCTAGCGCCTTCCATCCCCAAATAGATGCTATCAACAAAAAAGTTATAAGCATACTTCGGTTCAGACGCTCCTGATTTCCAAGATCGAATAAGTCTGTCAGATACCCATACGCTGTCCATGCGCAGAGTATGACGATAGTTAAGAAAAAGCTTCTGTTGGAGTTTTTTCTAACTTTCTTGTAACGATCTTCCAGAACTTCTTCAGGTATGGCTTCCGGAACGGGGGCGCCACGTTCCTTCAATATTGTGCATGCAAGCACCGATGCTTGTTCGGTTAAATGGTTATTTTGGATGGAATGCTGTAATTCGGTTGTTGATTTTGCTTCAAGCCTCTTCTTGAGATCAGCATCATCGGACATTTTTATGCGCTCCATTTTTGTAGCCCTATCGAGGATGTAATAAGGTATGTTCGTTCGTGTATAGTATTGCGACCAAAATGAAATATCAGGTTGAATCAGATATGGGTCAGTAAAGCTTTGCACACCCGTTAGCCGTTGGAGTAAGCGTCGTCCAAAATCAGTCACGCGATGTGCTGCTTGTGGCACGTTACTGATGTACAGTATCCAATGATACACCGCCACAAACTTGAGCATCCGTATCGAAGAACCTGTTATGCCGCTTTGAGTCCCTATTCACTTGTGTCAGCCAATTATGTCATCAAAGATGGGATTCTTTGTCAGGCCAGCTAACAACTTGTCGCGCTCCCCATCGTCCTGAATGATTCTCCAATACGCAATAGTGTTCTCGTCAAGTGGTTGAAGAATGGTCGGAAGCTCCTTGCGCAAGCTCTTCACGTCCAGTGCCAATGCCCTCTGATAGCTACGGTCAGTGAGAATCAAAATTCCCGGGTACGGGTCAGCTTCACACTCAAAATCCATTTTCACAAGGCTGTAGTGTAACGTGCGATCCGGGTTGCTCCACCGGCGCATCTCGCCTCCCGCTTGCATCGCATATTTTGGCGTGTACTTCATCGCAACCTCCTTACCGCAGGTCTTGCGGCATAACAGTTATTAGTCGAGTCCAGCGGTCAGTGCTATTGCAATTAGTAAAGCTTCAGTAACCACCTGATTCATTTATGTTCAGAAACAGCGGACTTATCTTATATACGTTTAAAGCTTTATTACAACATCATTTTTTACGCAATCTAAAATAACGAAGTTGCAACCAAATACCTATGCCCGTTATAAAGATACTTTGGGAAATATATTTTGGATGACTAAACAAGTCTGTAGCATATGCATAGACGCACCATCCAATGATATTTACAAAAATTATTTTTGCAGCACGAATAATTCTTCTTAGCGCTTCCTGTTTCGAAAAAACGCCATCAATAAAGCCCTCTTCATTAGCAATTTCATTGTTGTTATATGAAACAGTTTTTTTGACAGCACTTAATAAATTAAGAAGTTCAATATTGCCATTTTTTGTTGCCAATACTTCAGGAGTTAATCCTTTATAAGAAGCTATGGTCACATCAGCTCCATATCCGAGAAGTAAAGCGACCATTGCTGGTTGATTGTTCAATACACCGATAAGCAGAGCTGTTGCACCTTGCTTATTCCTCGCATTTATATCCACCCCATCCTTCAGCAGCTGCGTGGCATTTTCAATATCGCCCTCACTGGAGCAGCGCATGAGTTCTGTATTGCCACCAGCATCAGTAGGAACCTTGGTTGGATTACTCATAATGCTTATACCACCCTCAATATTCAAAGATACTATTCTGTCGGCTTGTCTTCATTGTCAATATTAATGATGCGTGTCATGACCATCAGTTTTATTGCCGGGTGTTCTATACCTTGAATATCCTCAATTGGCCGACTTGAGACTGTTCGGTATTCTACTCGCCAACATCGGCATTGATAGATATAGCAGTCGTCAGATATCAGATACATGAAGTGCAGGTATTGGCACCTTGTTGCTGCTCACGAATAGCCGCTTTTTTGCTGCAAATTTTTCACATCGAACTTCAGTGAGTATTGTCTGGCACCTGTCATGTAGCCTTATAGCAGGATGCAGTGTACTCGTTTTTGCCCAATTTCATCATTCACAGGCTATGAAATTTCGCTACGCACGCTCACACGCTTTAGTGGGTTGATAAAAAAACAGTTTATCCCTTATCCTGACGTCTCCCGGCATATTTTTCAAAAACCTGCCAAATATACAGGCTGCAACATACGTCACCATAGTCTTACGCGTGATTACGCAGCCTTAACCGCCTATAATGCTCAACAATTAACGATGCATTAAACAGCCTGAATCCACATGTTCAAGTTTCTCGAATCCCTCATTCACGGAACCCGTGCACACCAGGCGAGTACGCCACCGGTCGGGCTGCTATCCTTTTACTGGCATTTCGTCCGGCAAACGCCCTGGCCGTATACCGCCATGCTGATCACCAGCCTGTGTGTTGCGCTGGCCGACATGAGCATTCCCGTGTTTATCGGCAAGCTGGTCGCGTTGATGGCGGCAGCGGATCGGGCGGCGGCGCTGAGCGCACAGGCGCCTGTTTTAATGTTTATGATCCTCGTTGTACTGATCGTCCGACCCTTGCTGCAATTTTCGGATATCGCAATACGTTTTAACGCCTTGACGCCGGGCGCGACGAGCCTCGTGCGCTGGCAAAGCCACTGGCATGTGGTGCGGCACAGCTGGCCCTTCTTCCAGAAAGACTTTGCCGGACGCATCGCCAACCGCGTGATGCAGACCGCGCAATCGCTGCGCGACAGCGTGATGTCGTCGATCCGCGCAGGGCTGTATCTGTCCACCTACGGCATTTTTTCGCTGATCCTGATTTCCCGCTTCGACTGGCGTCTGAGCCTGCCCACCGTGATCTGGCTGCTGTCCTACGCGGTATTTCTGCGCTATTTTGTGCCGCGCCTGCGCGAACTGGCCAAACTGAGTTCAGATGTGCGCTCCAAGGTGATGGCGCGCGTAGTCGACAGCTACACCAACATCCTGACCGTCAAGCTGTTTGCCCGGGTGATCGATGAGGATACCTATGTGCGCGATGTGATGGACGAACATCAGGAAGCCATTTCGCGCCACATGCGCATGACCAGCCGCTTCATGTTTACTCTGCAGTCCTTGAACGCCTTGCTGCTGGTGAGTACGACAGCGATCGGCCTGAACCTGTGGGCACACGGAATGCTTAGCGCCAGTCAGGTTGCAACCGCCCTGCCGCTGGTCTGGCAGATCACCAATATGGCGGGCTGGGTATCCTTTGAAGTGGCCGGAATTTTCGAAAATGTCGGCGTGGTACAGGATGGCATGGAAACCATCTCCGTACCTCATGCGCTGGTGGATGAACCTCATGCCGTGCCGCTTCAGGTCACGCGTGGGGAGATACGCTTCGATCACGTCAGTTTCGGTTACGGTTCGGGCAAACCGGTCATTGACAACATCGACCTCGTCGTGCGCCCCGGCGAGCGCATCGGGTTGATCGGCCGTTCCGGCGCCGGGAAATCGACGCTGGTCAACCTGCTGTTGCGCTTTTCAGACGTCGAGCAGGGCAGCATCACCATAGACGGACAGGATATCCGGCACGTCACCCAGGAAAGCCTGCGCACCCAGGTCGGTCTGGTCACGCAGGACACGTCCCTGCTGCACCGCTCGATTGCGGACAATATCCGCTATGGTCGTCCGCAGGCCACACAGACCGAAATCGAAGCGGCCGCCGGACAGGCGCAGGCGCACGACTTCATTCTGGGTTTGCGCGACTGGAATAATCGTACGGGCTACGAGGCCCATGTCGGCGAACGCGGCGTGAAACTTTCAGGCGGACAGCGCCAGCGCATCGCCATTGCCCGCGTGATTCTGAAAGGTGCGCCCATCCTGTTGCTCGACGAAGCCACCTCGGCGCTCGACAGCGAGATTGAAGCGAGCATTCAGGAGCAACTGATCGGCCTGATGGCCGGCAAGACGGTGATCGCCATCGCGCACCGCTTATCCACCATCGCCCGTCTGGACCGCCTGATCGTGCTCGATCAGGGAAAAATCATCGAACAGGGCACCCACGATGAACTACTGAGTCGCAACGGACTGTATGCCGCGCTGTGGCAACATCAGTCCGGCGGTTTTCTCGCCGAGGTGTTACCGGAAAACAGGGAAGCGGCCTGATTCAAACCGCAAGCGTATTGCGTGTTTAACCTTTTTACGGAAGAACGACTGAACATAATGAACTCGACACGACGACACTTTTTAAAGAAGGTGAGTGCAGCGCTGCTGCTGATACCGCTTTTAGACCGACAGGCCAATGCGGCCAGCAACGCCACCGTGCGTGCGCAATTGCAATACCGGAATACGCCTATCGACGGCATGAGCTGCACCGCCTGCCTGGAATTTCTGCCCGGAAAATCCGATAAGGATTCGGGCGGCTGCAAACTCATTCCGGGAGACGATGAAATTTCCCCGAACGGCTATTGCACCAAGTGGAATTCGATGTAATGCCCTATCCGATTTGCCCGCAAACAGCGCTTTTCAGGGCTTGGGCTGCCCGAAATGCGATCTGACATCCGACAGCAGGCGCATCGTGGAATCGCCCTGAAATTCGCGCCCAGCTTTGGACAGATATTCGTCGCGCCGCACCGACTCTCCCAGCTCATGCGCTGCGCGAGCCGCGATAATCGGGTAAATCACCGACGTTTCACCGTGTTTGATGGCACGCACGGCTGCCTTTTCCGCATCCTGATAGCGGCCTTCAAAAAACGCCCTCAGTGTCACATCCAGCAGTTTGCGCGAATTGCCTTGAGCGCGTTCCTGACGCATTTTCTGCACCACGGCAGGCAAACGAGTGGTATCGGACAGCAATTGCATCAACCAGTGCCCGAGCACCAATACCAGCAACAATACTACGGCAAACAGCTTGAGAGATAACTCGATGCGATACGGCGGATACACCAGCAGCACGTAGGCGGTGTTCTGTAACATCGTACCCAGTGCGACTGCCGCCGAAAAGAGCAACAGAATCGAGATCAGGTATTTCATCGCGCAGTCTTTTTCGGCAAGCTGCGCGGCGTGCCGCTGTCCACCGCGCTCTCGTGGCTCAGCCGGTAATTGCGCACAGCTTGCAGACTGCCCCCGATGTCGGGCAGTTCGATATTGATGCTCGCCTCAGCCAGCTTGCCCAGTTCATCCATCATGTGTGAGCCTTCCGGCGACTTGACGTCAAAATAGCGCGCTGTCCAGAGTCTGGCCGTTTTCAATTCCTGCCGGAAACTCTCCTCATCGCGCGACAAAAGCGCAAGCCGCGCCGAGATCAGACGCATCTTGAGATTTTCGCGCAGGAAAAACTCCTGATTGGGCGGCAACAGCGCAATTTGCGTAAGATTCGTGTTCTCTATCCGCACCAGTTGTTTGACCTCCAGCCAGATGGCGTGCGCCCATTTTTGCCAGGCGGATTCGTTGACCATCGCAGGCTTTGTCTGCTCCGCTGCATTTTCAGAGGGCCGATGCCGGTCAACCAGCGGAAGCTCGTCCACTGCCGACAACAACCGGTTGATTTTAAGGTTTATTCCCGAAACATCCACTCTGGGCAACGCGCGCAGCTTGTCTATATCCTGACCGATGGATTTGCGCAGGCCGTTGAACGCGGGTCTGTCCATACGCTGCAAGCGGTTATCGGCGCTTTCCATGGCGATCAGCGCCGCTTTCACATTGCCGGACAACTGCAATTGCTGCCCGGCAATCAACAGCAATTGTTCGACATCCGCCAGCGCGGTTTCATCACGGCTGATGGACAGGTTGTTGTATAACGCCTCCAGCGCGGCGCGCTGGTTCTGCGCCTGATCGTAGTATGTCTCAAGGGTTGCCACCCTGCCCGACATCGCGCGCACCTCATCCTGATTTTGCGCAATCAGTATCGCGTTGGCTTTTGCTGCGCCATCCATCTCGGCGATTTTTTTGGCCAGATCTTCCCTCATGGCGTTAATCGCCCGGTGACCATCCAGCCATTGCCAGACAAAAATCATGACCAGCACGATCAGCGTCAACTGGGTAAGGCTGATCCTTGCAAACAGGTCGGCCATCGATGTCTTGCGGGAAGCATCCTGTCCGTTCGATTCGCTGTCTGGTTTATCGCTCATACTCCGCCCTCAATCCGCAATCCTCGATCCTCGCGCCTGATTCCTGACTCCCGCTTTCCTGCCCATTCCAGCAGGCCGGACAACAAACCCTCATCGCCCGCCTCCGTCAGATACACTTGCATCCAACCCTGCCGGCGCGCCAGTTCGGCTATGCGCGGATGCGGCACGAATAGCGGCGTACCGCGCAAGGCCGGCTGCGCGATCTGCCGCAAATGAGCCAGCGCTTCGCTGCTGGTCACCAGCATCGCGTCAGGATGAGCATTCAGCCACTCACCCGCATCCAGAACAGGCTTGCTGCGACGATAGCAAGTCACATATTCGACAATAGCCCCGCGCGCGCTTAGCGTATCACCCAGCAACTCGCGACCGCCATCCCCGCGAAAGATCATCACCCGCCACCCTGCAACATGCGGCAATAATTCCAGCAATCCTTCGCTGTCGTGCCGTGCGGACGGCACCAGCAGCTCGCTGATGCCCAGTTCGCGCAAGGCCTGCGCGCTGCCCGGACCAATCGTGGCGTTTTTCAGATCAGACGGCAACGGGATACCTGCAGCCCGTATCGCCGCCATGCCGTATTGCACGGCATTCGGACTGATAAAAATGGCCAGATCGGCTGCCGCCAGCCGTGAAACCTGCATCTTCAGCGCGCCCGCATCCTGCACGGGTGCGATTTCCAGCAAGGGATGCAGCAAGGGTATCCCGCCCGACCGCCCGATCGCCTGTGCCAGATGCGCCGCCTGCTCACGCGGTCGCGTGACCACAATCTTCAGACCGGCAAGAGGTAACTTAGCCATTGAGCGCGGCTAAAATCTCGCCCGCTCCCAGCAACCGCAATTCATCGGCGATCCGCTTGCCCAACGCTTCCGGGTGGGCAATATCGCCTGTCGCTTCTGCGCGCACCATGCGCTGCCCGTCAGGGCTTGCGACAAAACCACGCATCTGCAACCGACCTTCTTCAACAGTCGCGAATCCGCCTAACGGCACCTGACAACTTCCGTTCAGCGCTCGGCTCATGGCCCGCTCGGCCAGCACGCAGGCGGCGGTATCGGGATGATGCAACGGTTGCAGCATGGCAATCACGTCGCTGCGATCCGCACGGCACTCTATCCCCAGCGCGCCCTGCCCGACAGCCGGCAGACTGTCTGCGCTGGAAATGATGGCGCGGATGCGGCTGGCTAGCCCCAGCCGCTTCAGTCCTGCCGCTGCAAGAATGATCGCGGCATATTGCCCCTCGTCCAGCTTGCGCAAACGGGTCTGCACGTTGCCGCGCAACGGCTCGATTTTAAGATGCGGGAAACGCGCGCGCAGCTGGCTTTCGCGGCGCAAACTGGAGGTTCCCACCACGGCGCCGGCAGGCAGCGCGGCCAGATTGGCGTAATTGTTTGAAACAAAGGCATCATGCGGGTCTTCGCGTTCGCCTATCGCTGCCAGCACGAAACCATCCGGCAGCACCATAGGCACATCTTTCAGCGAATGCACGGCAAAGTCGGCGCGGCCATCCTCCAGCGCTGTTTCCAGCTCCTTGACAAATAGCCCCTTGCCGCCGATTTTCGACAGGCTGACATCCAGAATCTGATCGCCTTGCGTGGTCATACCCAGAATACTGACATCAGTTTGCGGATATAATGCACGCAACCGGTCCCTGATGTGTTCTGCTTGCCACATGGCCAGCGCGCTTTCGCGCGATGCGATCACCAGACGAGCCAGCGGTATGATTGAGGACGGAACTGAAGAAACTGGTCTCATCGAAATATCCTGAATTTTTATGATTAATTACGCGGTGCATTCTAACACGGAGGCAGCCGCGCTTATTTGCGTATAGCCATGATGAATTTATTTTCTGCTTCTGTCGATATTTCCAGCAAAGATTTACCACTCCGCGAGGATGTGCGCCTGCTCGGGCGCATCCTGGGCGACACGCTGCGCGAACAAGAAGGTGAAGAAACCTTTCAACTGGTCGAAAGCGTGCGTCGATCCGCAGTGCGTTTTCGCAAGACTCAGGACGTGCGCGACGGGGAGAAACTGGAGCAGATGCTCGATGCGCTGACTCCCGACGAGACACTGGTCGTGGTACGCGCCTTCAGTTATTTTTCGCAATTATCCAACATCGCCGAAGACCTGCACAACGACCGTCGCCATCGCGCAGACCTCAAGGCGGGCCTGCCGCCAAAAGACGGCAGCCTGCTGCTTGCGCTTGACCGGCTCGAAGAAAAGCCGGTCAGCAAAAACACCCTGCAGGCATTTCTCGACCACGCGTTGATCTCGCCGGTACTGACCGCACATCCCACTGAAGTACAGCGTAAAAGCATACTCGATTGTCATCTGACTATCTCCGGGCTGATGTCCAGCCGCGATCGCCTCGACATGACGCCGGATGAAATCGCTGCCAATGAGAATGCGCTGCGCCGGTTCATACTGATCCTCTGGCAGACGCGCATGCTGCGCACCGCCAAGCTGACCGTGCACGACGAAATCAATAACGGACTGGAGTTTTACCGCTACACCTTTCTGAAGGAAATCCCCAGAATTTATGCCAATCTGGAAAACCAGCTTGAAGCGCGCTTTGACAAGGACATCAAAGTACCCTCCCTGTTGAAAGTAGGCAGCTGGATAGGCGGCGACCGCGACGGCAATCCTTTTGTGACGCACGATGTCATGCAGTTTGCCGTGCAGCAGCATTCCGAAGTGGCGTTCGAACATTATTTGAAAGAAGCACATCTTCTGGGCCGACGCCTCTCCCTGACCGACCGTCTTGTCGATGTCAGCGACGAATTGCGCGAGCTATCCGATGCGTCTCCTGATACCGCAGTCAGCCGAATCGATGAGCCTTATCGCCGTGCGCTGATACTGATTTATTCGCGCCTGTCGGCCACCGCACGCCAACTCGGTCACGAAATATCGCATCTGCCGCCGGTGGATAAGGCGGCCCTGCCTTACGCCACGCCTGAGCAGTTTATCGCCGATCTGGACATACTGATCGATTCGCTGTATCGGCACGGCGCCACTTATCTGGCGCGCGGACGTCTGTCCAATCTGCGCCGCGCAGCAGAGATCTTCGGTTTTCATCTGGCGCCATTGGATATGCGCCAGCACAGCGCGATACACGAACAAACCGTCAGCGAACTGTTGACGCATGGCGCTTCGATCGGCAATTATGCCGACCTTAACGAAGCGGAGCGGCGCCAGGTGCTGCTCGACACGCTGCAGGCGGGTAAACCGCTGATGGTCGAGCTTGAAAAATACTCAGATGTGGTACAAAGCGAGTTGCGCATCATGCAGGCCGCTGCGGACATACACCGGCGCTTTGGCAGGGCCGCACTGCCCAATCACATCATCTCCAAGACCGATTCTGTCAGCGACATGCTGGAACTGGCGCTGATGCTGCAACAGACCGGCCTGCTGGAAGGCAATGACACGCTGCATGTCAATATCATTCCGTTATTTGAGACCATCGAAGACCTGCGCAGTTGCGGCCCCATCATGGACGCGCTGTTCGCTATTCCCTACTATCGCCAGTTGCTGGCCCATCGTGGCAACACGCAGGAAGTGATGCTGGGCTATTCGGACAGCAACAAGGACGGCGGCTACGTCACCGCCAACTGGGAACTGTATAAGGCCGAACTGGAACTGGTGAAAGTGTTTTCAAAATACGGCATTGAACTGCGTTTGTTCCATGGCCGGGGCGGCACCGTCGGTCGCGGCGGCGGCCCCAGCTATGACGCCATTCTGGCGCAACCGCCGGGCAGCGTGAACGGGCAGATCCGCATCACCGAGCAGGGCGAGGTGATTTCCAGCAAATACTCCAACCCGGAAATCGGCCAGCGCAATCTTGAAACGCTGATCGCCGCGACCATGGAAGCGACCCTGCTGCATCATCACGGCGCGGACAGTTCGATGCCGGAATTTCACCGCATCATGGAAGATTTAAGCCTGGGCGCATTTGCCGCGTACCGTAAACTGGTCTATGAAACGCCCGGCTTCACCGAATATTTTTTCACTTCCACGCCGATACGCGAAATTGCCGAACTCAACATCGGCAGCCGTCCGTCTTCACGCAAAGCCTCGGATCGCATCGAGGATTTGCGCGCGATCCCCTGGGTGTTCAGCTGGGGTCTGAACCGCACGCTGCTGCCGGGCTGGCTGGGCTTCGGCAGTGCGGTGCAGCAGTTCATCGCTCGCGAAGGCGAAGCTGGTCTTGCGCAACTGCAGGCCATGTACAAGAACTGGGCGTTCTTCCGCGGATTGATGTCGAACATGGACATGGTGTTATCCAAGACCGACATGGGTATCGCCTCGCGTTATGCCGGTCTCGTGGAAGACGTGGAACTGCGCGAGCGGATCTTTGGAGCGATTTACGGCGAATGGGAGGCCACCCTGGAAATGCTCTCCAAAGTGACCGGCAACTCCAGCCTATTGCAGGACAACCCCGCGTTTGCGCGCAGCCTGCAGACCCGCACTCCCTACATCGACCCGCTCAACCACCTGCAAGTATCCCTGCTGGAGCGTCATCGTGCGGGCGACAATAGCGAACCGGTCAAGCGCGCCATTCACCTGACCATCAACGGCATTGCAACGGGTTTGCGCAACAGCGGTTAACGGCAGCAAACCGCTATGAATTTCAGGATTCCCGGCAACTGCCTTAATGAAAAGCGGGAACTCGCTCTTCCGTTTTTCATGTCCGACCGGCGCGCCGGATAATTTGCTGCACCAGCCACGCGCCCAAACGACCTGTTCAGCCCCCTGTCCGACTGGATTTACAGTTCCACGATCACCGGCGTGTGATCCGAAGGCCGCTCAAGCTTGCGCGGCGCCTTGTCGATGACGCAGCTTTTGCACTGAGGCACCAGCGCTTCGCTGATCAGAATATGGTCGATGCGCAGCCCCAAGTTGCGGCGAAAAGCCATCATGCGGTAATCCCACCAGCTGAAGGTTTTATCCGCCTGTTCGAACAGACGGTAACTATCCTTAAAACCCAACGCTTCAAGTGCACGGAAGGCATCACGCTCAGGTTCGCTGACCAGCACATTGCCCACCCAGGCCTCCGGATCATGCACATCGCGATCTTCCGGTGCGATGTTGTAGTCTCCTAGCAACACCAGCTTCGGGTAGCGAACCAGTTCCTGTTTCAACCAGTCGTGCAGCGCGGCGAGCCAGGCAAGCTTGTACTGGTACTTGTCTGAATCTATGCTCTGACCGTTGGGGATGTACACATCGACCACGCGAATGCCGTCAAACGTGGCGGCGATCACACGTTTTTGCTCATCCTCAAAAGCCTGTCCTGAGCCTGGATTAAGGGCGGGAATTCCGATCTGCACATCGGATGCGGCTTCGCGGCTTAAAATCGCCACCCCGTTGTAAGTCTTCTGCCCCGCAAACACGCTGTGATAGCCGACCGCCAGCAGCTCATCCTTTGGAAAATCGGCGTCCTGCTGCTTGGTTTCCTGCAAACACAACACCTCGACCGGGTTGGCAGCCAGCCAGTCCAGCACCTGTGGCAGACGCACTTTTAACGAATTAACGTTCCAGGTCGCCAGCTTCATCAGACGGCTTCACTCAGGCCGCTGTGCCGCAACAGCGCATCGATGGAAGGTTCGCGGCCACGAAATGCGCTGAACGACTGCATCGCACCGCGCGAGCCGCCAACCGCCAGAATCTCGCTGCGAAAGCGCGCGCCTACATCCGGATTGAGCACGCCGTGTTCCTCGAACAGGCTATAGGCATCTGCCGACAACACCTCCGCCCATTTGTAGCTGTAATAGCCCGCACCGTAACCGCCCGCGAAGATATGCGAAAAGCTGTGCGGGAAGCGGTTAAATTCAGGCGGGATCAGCACAGCCACCTCGTCGCGCACTTCGTCGAGCAGTTGCAGTATGGTCTTGCCGCCAGTTGCATCGAAGGTGCTGTGCATCAACATGTCGAACAAGGCGAACTCGATCTGGCGCAAGCTTTGCAAACCGCTCTGGAAATTTTTGGCGGCCAGCATCTTGTCGAACAGTTCACGCGGCAAAGACTCTCCGCTGGTCACATGACGCGTCATGCCGCGCAGCACCTCCCATTCCCAGCAGTAATTTTCCATGAACTGACTGGGCAGTTCGACCGCGTCCCATTCCACGCCATTGATGCCTGACACACCCAGATCTTCCACTTCGGTCAACAGATGATGCAGGCCGTGACCAAACTCGTGGAACAGGGTAATGACTTCATCGTGCGTGAACACGGCAGGTTTGCCGCCGGCTGGTGCAGAAAAATTGCAGTTCATATAGGCAACCGGCGTCTGTATGAGCAAATCCACGCGACGGCGCGTGATCACGTCGTCCATCCACGCTCCGCCGCGTTTGCTGGCTCTGGCATACAGATCGAAATAAAACTGGCCGACCAGCGCGCCTTGCGCGTCGCGGATGTCGAAGAAGCGCACGCTCTCGTGCCACACCGGAGCTACCGAAGCCACAATATTCAGGCCATACAGCGTCTCAACCAGCTTGAATAACCCGGTCAGCACGGCGTCTTCAGGAAAATATTCCTTCACTTCCTGCTCGGAAAAGGCATAACGCTGCTCGCGCAGCTTCTCGCTTGCATAACTGACATCCCAGGAATGCAGTTCGCCGATACCCAGTTCCTTTTGCGCAAATTCGCGCAATTCAGCAAGATCTTTCTCTGCGAACGGGCGCGCGCGTTGCGCCAGTTCGCGCATGAAATCCACCACCTGTTGCGGCGATTCCGCCATCTTGGCAGCCAGCGACAGTTCGCCATAATTGGCGAATCCCAAAAGGCGCGCTTCTTCACCGCGCAACTGCACGATTTCATTCATCAACGAGGAATTGTCCCAGAGCGTAGCGGACGCAGCTTCATCTGCGGGTACCGCACGGCCCACCCCTTGCGGGTGCTCAGGTGCTACCGTTTTCTTTGAACCATCCGGCATCAAATCGGAAGCGCGCGTGGCATAGGCGCGATACATTTTTTCGCGCAGTTCGCGGTTGTCGGCGAATTGCATCACCGGCAGATAGGAGGGCGCTTTGAGCGTAAACAGCCAGCCTGTCCCTTCGGCCAAGGTAGTCGTTTCGACAAGTTCGCGACAGGCTTCATGAGCTGCCTGCAAAACATCTTCCGGCAGGCCGCTCAGCTCCTCTTTATTTTCAACGATCAGCGTGAAATCGTTGGTGGCATCCAGCAGATTGTCGGAAAAACGCGACGACAGCTCGGATTGGCGCTCCTGGATTTCCAGGTAACGCGCCTTCTTGTCTTCCGGCAACTCGGCGCCGCCCAGACGAAAATCCCGCAACTCATTCTCGATGATTTTTTGTCGCGTGACATTCAGCTTCTCGAATTCCGGACCATTGCGCAATAATTTGAATTTATTGAATAAAGCAAGGTTTTGCCCGAGCTCCGCGTAATACTGGGTGATCACCGGCAGCGTGGTGTTATAGGCCTCGCGCAATTCGGGGGAATTCATCACCGCATTCAGATGACCAACCGGCCCCCAGGCACGGGACAATCGCTCATGCGCGTCTTCCATCGGAACCACGAAGTTCTGCCAGGTAGGCGGCTTCTTGTCGGCCAGCAGATATGCGACCAGCGTGCGGCATTCCGCCAGCAGTTTCTCGATCGCGGGTGCAACATGTTCGGGTTGGATCTCCGCAAAGCGCGGCAGACCGGTAAAATCCAAGAGTGGGTTCATGAGCAGTTTGAAGATAAATAGTTCTGTGGGGAAACTGACGGTCGCATTTTACTACGAAACGGCTGCAGGCCACTCCATACCCCTGTTTCCATCGCTGCCAACCAGGGCGAGTTGCGCAGCCCCGCTTGTTTGCGAACTATCGATGCCGCAAGGGCATTGATAAAACCACTAAACATTATCTAAGCGCGATAAGACATGCGCTAAGTTTCTGTTTATCCCACGAAACAACGGAGCTGAAGCTCCTGTTTCTGAATGAAGGGAACCCCGCAGGGGAGGCAAACCGGGGGCGCCTTCTTTGGGTTAATTTTCTTGGCAAACAAAGTAACCAGCCGCCGGGCTGCCCCGGCTGGATAAACTGCTATTCCGGCAATTTATCGCGCAACTTGTCGCGATCAAACCACCACGAATCGCCGACGATGGCATTCACCACCTGACTCAGGCGCGGCAGAAATACCTGCGGGTCGCGCAAACCCAGCTTATCCATCCACGCGTTGAGCGCCTGCTGATCCTGCACCTTGCTGTGGCGTAAGGCTACGCGTGCGATCAGATCATTGGCCAACAGACTCCAGTCTTCATGCTCCTCATCGTCGGCGCGCATGTCTATCACATAGCGTGCCGTGACGGCTGCGAGCGCTGCACCATCCGCATGGCTCGGCGTTTCGGTGACGATATGGTCAAGCATGGCGAAGGTGAGTTCAGGCGCAACCGGAAAAGTCACCGCAAGCCAGACGCCCATGCCCAGCGCATGAATCGAAGCGGCCTGTTCAGTCTGGTAGAGCACGTTGCACGCCTCAACTGCATCTTGCCATTCCTCATTTTGCAAGGCGGTATCAAACGCCGTGCGCGCCATATTCCATGCTTCCTTGTTGCGCTCCAGCCAGATCAGAATTTCGGCGATATCCAGTTTCAGCCTGACACGCGCCATCGGGTCAATGACCCGTTCAAGCTCAAGATTTTTTTCAGCCAACTGCTGCTCGAATTGGACTCGCTCCTCTTCGCTCAGGCTGTTTTTCAGGTCGACCATGGCAACCTGCGCTTCTGCACTTGTTTCGCTCGTCATTGCATTTCACGTTCGTTATAAAAGTGGGCCTAATAAATTACGTCTATACAATCCTGACTACCGAATCCTCAATCCTTCACGCAACAACTTGGGGCATCGCCCCTTAGTTGTGCGGGGAATCAATGATGACATGACAGATTTATCGTCATATTCAGAATTGAGTTGTTTCATCAGACCCCTGCGGTCTCAATCCTCAATCCTGGTTTTTGTACACGAGCTTGCCGTCAACCAGCGTGTAGCGGACGAGCCCCTGAACCTCCATGCCGGTGAACGGCGTGTTTTTGCCCTGACTCTTTAAGACTGCGGGTTCCACGCGCCAGCAGGCCTCCGGATCAAACACGCACACATCGGCCGCCGCGCCGATGCTCAGATGACCGGCATCCAGACCCAGTATCTGCGCGGGTCGCAGCGTAGCACGGGCAATCGCATCGGACAGGGAAATTTTTTCCTGCTGCGCCCATTTCAATATCAACGGCAGCAGCAACTCCAGCCCTGTTGCACCCGATTCCGCCTCGGCAAATGGCAATTGCTTGGCATCTTCATCCACCGGCGCGTGGTTGGAACAGATAGCGTCTATGGTGCCGTCCAGCAAACCGGCTCGCAGCGCTGCACGGTCACGCAGACTGCGCAGCGGCGGAGTCAACCGGCAATTCGGGTCGAAGTAACCGATGTCCATCTCGGACAGGTGTACGTGGTTCATGGTCACGTCACAGCTCACCGCCAGGCCTTGCTGTTTGGCGGTGCGTATCATTTCCACACCTGCCGCACTGGACAGGCGACAGATGTGCAATTTCGCACCGGTTGCACGCGCCAGAGAGAGCATCGTCGCCAGCGCGATGGTTTCGGCACACACCGGAATGGCGGGCAAACCGCTGCGGGTCGCGACTTCGCCGTCATGTGCCACGCCGTCGCGTGCCAGAAAACTGTCCTGCGGGCGCAGCCATACCGAATAGCCGAACGTGGCGGCGTATTGCATCGCGCGATAAAGCACGCGTGTATCGGTGAGCGGCGCATCGGCCTGACTGAACGCGACGCAGCCGGCATCCACCAGTTCCGCCATTTCGGTCAACTCGCAACCCTTTAGTGCGGTGGTCAAGGCAGCCACCGGATACAGGCGCGCCAGATTCAGGTTGCGCGCACGGTGCTTGAGCATTTCCACCAGACCCGGCTCATCCAGGGGCGGGTCGGTATCGGGCGGACAGGCCAGACTGGTCACCCCGCCTGCCACCGCAGCCAGCATTTCCGATTCCAGCGTGGCCATATATTCATAACCCGGCTCCCGCAGGCGCGCCGCAAGATCGATCAGCCCCGGGATCACGATCATACCGGCAGCGTCGATCACCTGACCGACCACAAAGCCGTCCGGTGCCTGACCTATCGCCGCGATACGCTTGTCCATTACATACACGTCCAGCTTTGCGTCGATATTGTTTCTCGGGTCGATCAATCGACCGTTTTGGATGTGGATGTTCATTTTGGACTCCCGGCCAGTATACTCATCACTGCCATGCGCACCGCGATACCGAATGTCACCTGCGACAGAATCACGGATTGCGCGCCGTCGGCCACGCGGGAGTCGATTTCGATACCGCGATTCATCGGGCCGGGATGCATCACGATCGCATCCGCGCGGGCATAGGCCAGCTTTTCCTCGGTCAGCCCGTAATTCTTGAAGTATTCCTGCCCGGATGGAAGCAATGCGCCCTGCATGCGCTCATTCTGCAAACGCAACATCAGCACCACGTCCACATCCTTTAATCCCTTCGCCATGTCGTGATAAACCTGCACGCCGAGGTTCTCGACCATGGTCGGCAGCAATGTCTTCGGGGCGATCACGCGCACTTCCGGTACACCCAGCGTCGTCAGCGCATGAATCTGTGAACGCGCAACCCGCGAGTGCAGCACATCCCCCACCAGAGCCACGCGCAGATTATGAAATTCCTTTTTGTAGTGGCGGATGGTGAACATATCCAGCAACGCCTGGGTAGGGTGTGCATGACGCCCGTCCCCTGCGTTGATGACATGTATTTCGGGGGCGACATGCCGCGCAATCAGGTGCGCAGCGCCGCTTTGCGAATGGCGCACCACGAACATGTCCGCATGCATCGCACACAGGTTGTCCACGGTATCCAGCAATGTTTCACCCTTGCTGGTGGACGACGAACCGATGTTCAGATTGACCACATCCGCCGACAGGCGTTTGGCGGCGATTTCAAACGTGGTGCGCGTACGCGTGCTGTTCTCGAAGAATATATTGAATACCGACTTGCCGTGAAGGAGCGGCACTTTCTTGATCTCGCGCCCTTCGGCGACATCAAGAAAAGAGGCGGCACGATCGAGAATGTCGCGCAGGATGCTCACCGGCAAACCTTCGGTGGTCAACAGGTGCTGCAATTCGCCGTGCTTGTTGAGTTGCGGATTATTCATGTACACCTCTGCTTACGATTACACACGCCGCAGGCTCATCAAGATAGGCCTGCATAATTTGCTGCGCGGCATACTGGTCGAGCAAACGCTTCTGTGCACGGCCTCTTATGCCTTCCTTGTTCAACTGGCTGCTGGCGGCCAGCGAAGTATAACGCTCGTCCACCAGTATCGTGGGAAGACTGAAGCGGCCCTGGAGACGATTGGCGAAACGTCGGCACAGCGCGGTCAACTCGTGCGGCGTTCCGTCGTCATTGCCGGGCAGACCCACCAACAGGGCACAGGGCTGCCATTCTTTCACGAGGGCCGCGATGGCAGCGAAACGGCTATCGTTTTTTTCCTCAGCTATGGTGGTCAATGGTTGCGAGCTGGATGAAAAAGTGTTGCCGACGGCAACGCCGATACGCTGAGTGCCAAAATCGAAGGCGAGCAGGGTGCCAACAACAGGATTGACGATAGTGGATTGAGGATGGAGAGTTGTTGCCGTGCAGCAGATGTCTGTATTCGCGCCCCGCTCCTCAGCACTCGATCCTGAATCCTTCACGCTACAACTTGGGGCATCGCCCCTCAGTTGTGCGGGGAAGACCCCTGCGGTCTCGATCCTCAATCCTGCTTTCTCAGGCATGCCCGGCATCTTCTACCAGCATCGAGTAATTCACGCCCAGCAGCGCCATCGCCGCCGCGAGCCGCTCTTCGGCCGGCAGCCCGAACAGGATATGTTCGGTGGCAGGCACTGTCAGCCAGGTATTTTCGTTGATTTCATGCTCCAGCTGCCCCTGCTCCCAGCCTGAATAACCCAGGGTTACCAGAAAATTGTCAGGGCCCGTGCCCTCTCCCAAGGCTTCCAGTATATCCTTGGAAGTCGTCAGGGCCAGCCTGTCATTGATACGCAGCGTGGACTGCCAATCCCGCCCGGTGTCGTGCAATACGAATCCCCGCTCGACCTGTACCGGGCCGCCCACATACACCGGCATCTTGCCCAGCGCCGGCTGATGCAGCGGAATATTGATCTGACTGAACATTTCGGCCAGCGTCAGGCTGATCGGGCGGTTCACCACCAGCCCCAGCGCGCCATTTTCGTCATGCTCACAGATATAGGTGAGCGTGCCGGCAAAGAAGCCCTCTTGCATGGCAGGCATGGCAATCAGGAAGTGGTGGGTGAGATCGAATTTAGACATGCTCGCATTGTAACTTGCTGTGCGAACCTTCACAATTTTTCATTGCTGCATCCGGCCTGCAACACCTCCCATGAAAGAACTTTAAGCCGCCGCCGGCAAAAATTCGGCGATCTGTTCCAGCAATTCGTCTTCCTGGAAGGGCTTGCCCAGATAAGCATTCACACCAAGCTCCATGGCGAAGTCGCGGTGTTTATCCGCCGTGCGCGAGGTGATCATGATGATAGGCAGTTTTCTGGTCTTTTCATCACGCCGCATCAGCTTGGTTAACTCAAAACCGTCCATGCGCGGCATTTCAATATCCAGCAGCATCACGGACGGCGTAATCTCGGTCAGCTGTTCCAGGGCATCCACCCCGTCCTTGGCTGTCACCACCTGATATCCGGCCCGCATCAGCAAACGCGTGGTGATCTTGCGTACGGTCAGCGAATCATCCACCACCATGATCAAAGGCAGAGCTTGCGGCACGATTTTCTCTTCACGGCGCGGCTGACGCGTGATGATGCGCTGCGTCATCTGAACCGGGTTCAGAATCAACACCACCGCGCCGTTGCTCGACACGGTGGCACCGGCGATACCGGGCAACCTTGCCAGTTGAGGGCCGATGTTCTTCACCACGGTCTCCTGGTTGCCCCGCAATTCGTCAACATGCAAGGCGATGCGCTGGTTGCCGCTGCGCAGCAGCAAAACCGGATTATATGGCTGAACTTCCGGCACACGCTCGTCATCTCCCAGCATCGTCGGCAAATAATGGAATGGATAGCTATGGCCTTCCCATTCCACTTTTTGCTCTCTGTACATAGCGTTCAACTCGGCCGGCTTGAGCTGTCTGACTTGTTCCACCATGGTGGACGGAATGGCGTAAATGCGCTCGCCTGCACGCACCATCAGCACCTGCGTGACAGCCAGAGTGAGCGGCAGGTGTATCGTGAATTTGGTACCCTGCCCGGAGACGGAGCTGACATCGATCCGTCCACCCAATGCCGTAATTTCGCTGCGCACCACATCCATGCCTATGCCGCGCCCGGCCACTTCCGTCACTTCGCTCGCAGTTGAGATGCCCGAGGTAAAAATCAGTTGGGCCAGTTGTTCATCGCTGATGTCAGCGTCAGCTTCCAGAATCCCCTTCTTGATTGCCTCAGCCCTCAGTGCGGCGAAATTCAAGCCAATGCCGTCATCGCTGAGTTCAAATACCACCTCATTGCTTTCCTGGCGTAGACTCAACAGCACTTCACCGATGGCATCCTTCCCGCTGTCGATACGCAACCGCTCATCTTCCAGTCCGTGCGCGATTGCGTTGCGCAACAAATGTTCAAACGGGGCAGCCATCTTTTCCAGCACACTGCGATCCAGCTCCACCCCGGTGCCGGTCAATTCAAGGTTCGCACGCTTGTTCAACTCCTTGGCGGTTTGCCGCACCAGCCGATACAGGCGTTCGCTCATGCTGCTGAAGGGAACCATGCGCACGCTCATCAGATTCTGCTGCAGATCGCGGTTCAAGCGCGCCTGTGCAAACAGCGCCGAACTGGTTTCATCGATATTCTTCAGCAGCGACTGTTGAACCGTCTGCACGTCGTGCACACTCTCATTCATGAAACGCGTCAGTTCCTGTAAACGCGTAAAACGGTCAAACTCCAGCGGATCGAATTGTTCATTGCTTTCGCTGGCCAGCGAAACACGTGCCTGGATTTGGCTCTCCGCCTGGATTTCCACCTCGCGCAACTGTTTACGCAGGCGTGCTACGCTGCCGGTTAATTCCAGCAGACCTTCCTTGAAAGCGCGCAACTCGGTTTCCACACGCGAACGCGCCACGCTGATTTCGCCGGCCTGATTGACCAGGCGATCAACCGTATCAGAGCGTACGCGCAGCATGCTGGCGTGTTGAGTACGCTCAGTGCCGGCGGGCGCTGTTTCACCGATAGCTTCTGCGGCTTCAACTTCCACCACCTCCTGAATCTTGCCACTGCGCAATTCCTCCAGCATGATGTTGAGGTGATCCAGATCATTCTCCAGCGCATCCCAAACATCGCTCGCCAGCTCGCCCCCCTCCAGCAGACGACCTTCCATTTCATGGGCGATATCGCCTATGCGCATGGCGCCCGTCATACGCGCACTACCCTTCAGGGTATGCAGCAGACGGTTCAACAAATGCAAATCTCCGTGAGGCGTCTGGCGCAAGGTGCGCAGGCAATCGCCTATCTTGGGATACAGCTCATCCGCCTCTTCCAGAAAGACCGGCAGCAACTGCTCATCCACATCATCGCGCAGATTTGCCTGCTGCTTGTGCACGGCTCTGCTCCAGACAGGCGCTGAAATATCACCAGCCGGCTCGACAGGTGCTTTCGCGAATTCCGTCTGTTCCACATCTGCTGCCTGTTCAACCATTTCTGCTGCCGACTCAACTGCTGTTGGTTCTGTTGGTTCTGTTGGTTCTGTTGGTTCTGTTGGTTCTGTTGGTTCTGTTGGTTCTGTTGGTTCTGTTGGTTCTGTTGGTTCTGTTGGTTCTGTTGGTTCTGTCGGCACCACCAACTCAGCAGGCGCAACCACTTCCTCGTTCAGCTCGTCAATCTGTGCCAGCCTCTCGTTCTCGCTGATTATCCGATCTTTGTCAGCCAGCACCAGGTTCACCAGATCGTCGCATTTCTGCGGCATTTCCCTGTCACAGATACATTGCACCATCTCATCAAGCACCACGATGACTTCTTCCAGCATGTGCAACTGCTCTGCACCGATAATCACCGGCATGTCAATATTGGCCTGCAACCATCCCTCAAGGGCAGCGGACAGCTCTACCACAGACATAAAACCGAGACTTCGACATATTCCCGCCAACGTATGGGCAGCACGCATGAAGTCATATGCCGCCTTCGGCGGATGAGTCGCCAGCATCGCGTTAAACTGATGACGCAATGCGAGCACATTCTGGCTGGCTTCCTCGCTGGCAATTTTGAACAGGGTGGGTGAAAGCGCAATTTCCCCTATCACCACCGACTCCGGTTCTTTGAAATCGTTATCCGGCACTGCTGGCATCTGCTGCTTTGCAACGGGCTCGACCGGCACGCTGGCGCCACTCTCAATTTGCCGCGCGCGCGCAAGCAAATCATGCGCATCGATATTCGCGTAGCCCTGTTTTTCAAGATCCGCCACCCAGGCGGAGAAAACCTGCAACCCATCCATAATAAAGTGCATTAAAACGGGGTCGGCCGGCTTTTTATCCTGCAGGCATTTTTGCATGGCTCGTTCAGCCGCCCAGGCTACCTCGCCCAAAGTATTCAGACCCACCATGCGCCCGCTGCCCTTCAGCGTATGAAAGCCGCGACGTATCGTTATCAGCGGCTCCTGGTTTTCGGGATGCAACTGAACGATTTCGACGTTGTCGCGCATGATGGACAACACTTCTTTCGCCTCTTCCAGAAATATTTCAAGCAGCTCTGCGTCTTCACCGGGCGGGTGTTCTACCAGGGGCGGCTTCTGAATTACGGCTGTTTCAGGTATTTCTGCGGGTTTGACGGCGACCGCCGTAGTTGCGGGCGGTATGGACGTTATTGGTGCAACAGGGCTGGACACTTGACGCAATCTTGCCAATTCGGCCAATGCGCCGCGCAAGACCGTCGTATCGTCCATTTGCCCATGAACCAGGTGCTCAAGGTAAGCGTGCAGTGTGCTTACCGCCCTTGCCAGAGCCTGAGTTTCTGCCGGCTTGGGCGCCGCCTCCCCATCTGAAAATTGACGCACCAGCGCTTGAATCTCCAGCAACAGTTGCTCCGCCTGTTTCAAAGAGAGGATATGCAGGCCGCCGTGAATTTGCACCAGCAAACGCTGCAAACTGTTCAGTGTCGGTCTTTTGCTTGCATCATCAAAAAATTCATTCAACCCCTGTTCAACGAGTTCCAGGTTCGCCAGCATTTCATTGGCCAGCGAAGAGGTAACCGCACCTTGTTCGGTCTGGCTATAAAGGCTGATCAACTCGGCGATGCGTTGCGCATCCTCAGGCTTCTGACTCATCGCTGCATCTATCTGATTGGACAGAGTGCGCGCCTGCTCCTGGAAACGAGTGTCTATGGTCTCATATTGCGTCATACCGCTGCGCCAGAGCATCAGCGCCATTGCCACATCTTCGCCAATCAGGCGGGCATATTCCGGATCGCGCAAGTAGGCCGACAAAGCCTCGATTTTTTTGGTCAGATAATGAGGCGGGTCATGTTCCAGCCTGTCACTTTTCTGAGCAATTTTTTCTACATACTCGACAAACTTATTGCATGCATCCTTGTTGCCCGCAACGCATAATTCCCAGTTATCTTCAGCCTCCTGCATCTGATCGCGCAGTTCCTCGTAGGACTGTTTTTCCTCGGCAGAATCCATCGCGGCGGGATAGTATTGACTCAGGGCGTATTGCTTCCGTATCTGTTCTACACGATCGCTCGCGGCACTGCTCCTTCCTATCAGGTAGAGCATTTCATTGAGGATATGCTGAACATCACCCACATCCTCTTTCTCAACCGCTCGCATCTGCCGATCTATCCTGCCCAGCAATTTGCGCACACTCAGATCATGGGACAATTCCTCATGCTTAACGCAATCGAGCAGACCGCCTGCTATCCACCAGAATGCCCGCCTGTCGTCCTGGGGTACGCAGTTCAATACCGTATCCAGAGCCTGTTTCATCGGCAAAAACGCGCCTGTTACATCATTCTTTTGCAACCAAAGTATCAGGCCACGCTGATACTGACTGTGAGCCGCTTTGATCAGCGCTTTGACATTTTCCGGCTGAGCAATGCCCAGCACGCTCTCCGGCAATTGCACAGCCAGATTGGGAAAAAACAGATCCTGCTCGAATGACATTTCCATACCGCGCAGATGTTGCATGGCTTCGTATTTCGGAAACAGACGCAATACGGCGTTATCCGCCCCTTGCATCAGCGCATCCAGATAATCAGACAGGCCGCCCAGAGCGCTTTGCAGAACAGTTCGATACAGGTGGGAAGCCAGACCGGGGTTTTCACACAACTCTTCCAACACGTTCCCAATTTCCGTGCAGAATACCGCCACTCCTTCCAAACGGATCATTTTGAGCACACCCTGCACGCGGTGCAATTCTACGCATGCCTCTTCCAACGCAGGCACGTTGAGCGTGGGGGCGTCCAGAAATTGAAAAAGGCATTCGCCTACCACTCGCAACGCCTCTTCCATCCCGGGCTTTACAACGGCAAGTGAGGCGAGATCGAATGACGTTTGGTTAGGCATGACTGGCCGTTATCAGAGCTTGAAGCCGGCGACCGAATCCTTCAGGCCTGCTGCCAAGCTGGTCAGCTTGGCGGCAGAATCCGAGGTCAGACGCGTTCCCTCCGTGGTCTGCTCTGAAATATCCATAATATCCTGCATCACACTGGCCACTTCGCTGGCCATTTCGGTTTGCACCTGAGTGGACACCGAAATACTGCTGATCAGCGCAGCCAGCTGGTTCGATACCTGCTCGATTTCTTTCAGCGATTGACCCGCCACTTCCGAAAGTTTTGCACCCTCCACCACCCCCAGGGTACTCTTTTCCATCGCAGCCACCGCATCCTGAGTATCGCTCTGGATCGTTTTAACCAGCGCACCAATCTGCTTGGTCGCCTCTCCGGAACGTTCCGCCAGTCGCTGCACTTCTTCGGCGACCACCGAGAAACCGCGCCCCGCCTCACCGGCTGACGCGGCTTGAATCGCCGCATTCAGCGCAAGCACGTTCGTCTGTTCGGTAATATCGGAAATCAGATCCACGATCTCTCCAATTTCCTGCGAACTTTCACCGAGCCGCTTGATGCGTTTGGAAGTTTCCTGAATGTGCTCGCGTATGCCGTCCATGCCGGCAATCGTATTGCGCACCGCGAGCGAGCCCTCGTGGGTCACCACCAGCGTATGTCTGCCCACCTCGGCGGCCTTAACCGCTGCTGCATCCACCTCTCCGATCGAGCGTGCAATCAGTTGTACCGATTCCTCGGCATCCTTGATTTCTTTCACCTGCTTCTGCGTGGAAACCAGCAGTCGCTGCGCCATCCCTTCCGAGTTCTGAGTCGCCAAACCCATTTGCTCGGAGGCGTCGGTAATACGGGAAACCAGTTTGTGCAATTCCTCTGCGGTGTAATTGATCGAATCGGCAACCGCACCGGTAATATCTTCCGTTACCGTCGCGCGCACCGTCAAATCGCCTTCCGCCAGATCGTTCAACTCATCCATCAGACGCAAAATCGCCTTCTGCGTTTGCTTGTTGGCAGCCTCCGCCAGCGCTGTGCGATGACGCGCCTCATTCAGGTAAGCCCTGAACAGCAAGCCAAATAAAACCAACAACGATGCGGCAGAAAACAATATCGCGTAAATCGTCCAGCGACCTACCAGTGCAGCGGCATAAGCTCCTTTCAGTGCAGTCAGTTCGACAACCAGCGCGCCTTTTTGGGTAACACTCACACTGTCAAAATAATCACTGACGCCTCGTTTCGCGCCAAACAGGCCGGGCGACTGCCCCATCACCGCATCAACCGAATTGCGATAAACCACGAACAAGTCAGCGACTTTGGCTACAGCCGGATTGGTCTTGTCAAAGCTGTCCAGCAAGGCTTCCGCCGCTGCCGTATTCGATCCCAGATTTGCAACCATCTCATCGGTTACCACCGCACCCAACATGGAACTGGCATCATATCCGATACGCTCCACCAGCAATGCGAAACTGACTGCGCGTTCATTGTTTACACCCGATGCGGGCAAGCGAGCGATCGCCTCGCGCAACGGCGGGCCAATCTCTTTCACCACGTTCACTGCGCCTGATACCGTCAAAAGACCGGCGCGACCATTTTCGACCTCCTTGATGTAGGTCATGGATTGCCGGGCAATGGGCAACAGCCTGTCCAATACGACACGAGGCGCACCGCTGGTTGCGGGTGCAACAGCATCGCCCTTGTCCAGAATTTGCAAGATACGCTCAAAATCAGCCCTACCCTGCGGCAAACCCTCGATCGCGGTTTGCTTGCCCTGCAAGGCCGATCCAGCGTCCTTTGCGAGCCGTTGCGACAACATGACGAGGTCGCCGGACAACTCCTGATAGTGCTCACCGTTCGAGGTGGCACGATAGTCGAGCGCAACTGCAATGGCTCCGACCAGAAAAAACAACACCACCCCCCCGCCCAGTATCTGCAACTGTTTTGCAAACGGCAAATGGCCGATCAGCGGCAAAGATCCACCCGTTGCTTCCTGGGCAGCGCTGCTGTCAGTCTTGAAATCCGGTAATTTAAGCTTGAATGCCATGTTCATTTTCTCCGACGGATGTATACCGCTAACGGGCATGGCAAGCAGCCAACCCAAATAATGAAACTCGCCATGCCCGTTTCCCTCACCCAAACCCTGATGAAACAACTAGCCATTCGACTAAGCTGCCAAAAGACGGCAGCCAAGTCGCTGGTTATCTCCCGGAGAGCGAGGGGACAAACGAATCGCTACGCGAGTTTCAAGTTAAATGCCTATTTGCAAAAATTCCGGCTGGCTGAGCAACCCGACCACATCCAGCTTGCGCCATACAACACCGTGTTCATCTAAATATTGGTCTGACTGAATTGCGTCACGCTGCCAGTTACGCGTATCACGCAACCCGAACACTCTGTCTACCAGCAAAGCCGCATTGACTGCATAACGTTCCGCGACAAGCAACAGGCGATTGGTCACCGAGCCCGATGCCGTACTCTGATACAGGAATGCGGGCATATCTGCCACGCAAAATAAATTACCGCGCACATTGACGACGCCACAGAACCACGGACGGGTCAGCGGCACAGGCGTTAAGGGGGGCAGCGACAACACCTCGCTGATGTCCATCATCGCCACCAGATAATTCTGCCCGGCGATTTGTACCCCCAGCAAGGATACCTGATCGCCCTGGCGGCTTTTTTCCTGCATGCGACTGCTGAGGTTTTGCTGAAATTCGCGCAGATTGAGTCGCTTTGACATGGCAGGTCAGCTTTTTAGTCAAATGATTGCTGCAATTTTACTGAGCAACTCTGCCTCATTGACCGGCTTGACCAGATAATCCTTTGCGCCTTGACGCATTCCCCATATCTTGTCTGTTTCCTGATCCTTGGTGGTGCAGAGCAGCACCGGAATTTGCGCGGTATCAGGGTCTTTGGCAATCGCGCGCGTTGCCTGAAAACCGTTCAGACCGGGCATCACCACATCCATCACGACCAGATCAGGCCTCTCCTGTTTGGCTTTCGCGACACCAATCTCGCCGCTTTCGGCGAAAGAAACCTCGAAGCCCCGTCTGGTCAGAATTTCTCCCAGTATATGTCGCTCCGTTGCCGAATCATCCACCACCAGTATTTTTTTAATAGCCATCTTCATGTTCTCCAGTTTTTTGTGTATGCATGGTGACGGATTCTATCAGGCTCTTTTTATTGAACGGCTTGATCAGATACTGATCGGAGCCCACCAATTTTCCGCGTGCTCGGTCAAACAGCGTGTCCTTGCTGGTCAACATGACCACAGGAATATTTTTGAACTGTGGGTTATTTTTGATCAGGGCGCAAGTCTGATAGCCATCCAGTCTTGGCATCATCACATCCACAAAAATAATGTCGGGCTGGACATCCACCACTTTCGACAGGCCGTCAAACCCGTCTTCCGCAAGCACCACACGGCAACCCGCTTGCGACAGAAATATTTCACCGCTACGACGAATGGTGTTGCTGTCATCGATCAGCACCACCTTGACACCCAACAACGGCAAATTTTCGCTCAACTTACCCCCTCGCTCGACACGGATGTGCCGGTTATTGCCACCTAAATGAATCGATCCGCAATCGTAACCGATAGACTATGTCTTGGCAATTTAACCGTTTGTCCATATTCATCGCCGCCAGAACTGAGGGGTAAACAAAATCAGCACGGTAAATATTTCCAGGCGCCCGATCAGCATGGCAAAGGTACATACCCAGGTCTGAAAATCCGTCAGCACACCATAGTTACTGGCAGGACCAACCACACCCAGACCCGGTCCGACATTGTTAATGCAGGCAATGATCGCCGAAAATGCCGAAATAAAATCCAGCCCGCTGATCAGCAACACGAAGGTCAAGGTCACCACGCTCATCAAATACAGAGAGATGAAGCCTAGCACCGAGAACACCACCCTGTTCGGAATGACCTGTCCGCCGATCTTCATCGGGTTCACGGCCGCCGGATGCAGCAGCTTGACAAACTCCCGCCCGGCCTGCTTGACCAGCACCAGCGCTCTTATCATCTTGATCCCGCCCCCGGTAGAGCCTGAACTGGCAACGATGCCGCCCAAAAACAGCATCCAGAGCGGTGCAAAAATCGGCCAATGGTTAAAGTCCGCATTGGACAAACCGCAGTCGGTCGCCATTGATACCAGGTTAAAGCTGGCATAACGCAAAGCTGTCCAGAAACTGGCGTAAGTTCCCTGCCACCACAAAAAAAAGGTCATCCCTGCACAGCTGATCAGAACCAGTCCTAGCGTGGACAACCCCTCCACATCGAGTCGATAGGGCTTCAGGCTTTTTGCTCTCCAGGCCATAAAGTGGGTTGAAAAATTCATCGCCGACAACAGCATAAACACCATCAGCACCGCTTCAATCGCCGGTGAATTAAAATAACCGATGCTGGCATCGTGCGTCGAGAACGCACCCAGGCCCGTCGCTGCAAAGGCATGGCAAATCGCATCCAGCCAATTCATGCCTGCCAGTTTCAGCGACGCGATACAGGCCAGCGTGATGCACAGATAAACCAGCCACAAGTTGCGCGCCGTCTCGGTAATTCGCGGCGTCAGCGCGGCATCCTTCATGGGCCCCGGGGTTTCGGCCTTAAAGAGCTGGCGACCGCCGATACCCAGTAGCGGTAAAACCGCAACCGCCAGCACGATGATGCCCATGCCGCCCAGCCAGTTCAGCTCATGACGCCAAATGTTAATGGCAGGCGGCAGATTGTCCAGCCCGGTCAGCACAGTCGCACCGGTAGTAGTCAGACCGGACATGGTTTCAAAATAGGCATCGGTGAACGACAAACCCGGCAACACCATCAATAAGGGCAGCGTTGCGACCGCAGGCATGGTCGCCCACATTGCCACGACCAGCAGGTAACCGTGCCGGATCGACAACTCACCCTTGTAACGGCGGGTGAGCACCCACATCAACCCGCCCAGAGCAGCCGTCCATACCATCGCCAGCAAAAAATCCAGCAGCATGGTGGTGTCGGCATAGATCAGCGTGGTGATTACCGGCATGACATAGGACAGGCTGAATACCACCAGCATCAATCCCAGCGCGTGAATAACGGTGAGTGTGCGCCCCATCAAAAGAACCCGAGTTTAACCTGAAATAATTTTTCGACCTTTTTCACCATCGATTTGTTGATGACAAACACGATGACGTGATCGTCGGCCTCAACAACCAGATCTCTGTGCCCCATCATGACTTCCGCACCGCGCACCACCGCGCCTATAGTCGCGCCTTTGGGCAAATCGATTTCGTCGATGCGCCGTCCCACCACGCGGGAAGACTGACGGTCGCCATGCACCACCAGTTCAAGCGCTTCTGCGGCCCCCCGGCGTAATGAGTGCACGGCGGCCACGTCGCCCTGGCGCACGTAAGCCAGCAGGGAGCCGATGGTGACTTGCGCCGGGGACAATGCGATATCGATCTTGCCGCCCTGCAGCAGATCGACATAAGCGCTGCGATTGATCAGGGCGATGACCTTGCGCGCCCCGGCCTGTTTGGCCAGCAGGGCCGACATGATATTGTTCTCGTCGTCATTGGTCAGCGCACAAAACACGTCTACCTCATCGACATGTTCCTGCTGCAGCAATTTCTCGTCTGTCCCGTCACCATGCAGCACCAGCGTGTTGGAGAGTTCCTCGGCCAGATTTTCGCAGGATTTCTTGTTAAACTCGATGAGCTTCACCTGATAGTCCTGTTCCAGAGCGCGGGCCAGCCTGCGACCGATATTACCGCCACCGACGATCATCACGCGCCGGGCAGGCTTGTCCATGCGGCGCATTTCCTTGAGCACGCTGCGGATGTTTTTAGTCGCGGCGATAAAGAAAATTTCGTCTCCCTCTTCGACCACGGTACTGCCCTCTGGTATCAATGGGCCATCCTTGCGAAAAATCGCCGCCACACGTGCATCGACCTGAGGCATATGAGTGTGCAGAAAGCTGATGGGCTTTCCCAACAGCGGCCCGCCGATAAAGGCGCGCACCGCCACCAGTGACGCCTTCCCATCGGAAAAATGCAACACCTGCAACGCCTCTGGAAATTCAATCAGCTTGGTAATGTAATCGGTGAGGATCTGCTCGGGGCAGATGGAAAAGTCCACGCAAAAGTTGTCTTTGTCGAATAAACCGGGACGAGCCAGATAATCGGCGGAACGAATACGTGCGATGCGTGTCGGTGTGTTGTAGAAGCTGGCCGCCAGCTTGCAGGCCACCATGTTGACCTCATCGCTTTGCGTCACCGCCAGCAACATGTCCGTGTCGCCAATACCTGCCCGCTCCAGCACCGAAGGGTGAGAAGCATTGCCAACCAAGGTACGCAGATCCAGACGCTCCTGCAGTACGGCCAGCTTTGCGGCATCCTGATCCACTACCGTGATGTCATTTGCCTCGCTTACCAGGCCTTCCGCAACGGTTGAGCCGACCTGTCCCGCACCCAGTATCAATATTTTCAAGATGTTTCCTTAATGTAGCTGCGCAATTCATCGCGCCGCTACTGCGCGCGTATCCATTTTTTCCACTCATCGAACAAGGTCTCGCTGCGCGCCGCGATAACCGAACGCTGCCAGACATTACCCGCCGCAAAATCATCGCTCTCGATACAGCAGGCGTATCCGCCCGTTTCCGACAGGATGAGCACCCCCGCCGCGTAGTCCCAGAGTTTTTGCCCGCCATGCAGATAAAGATCATAGCGTCCGGCGGCGGTATAACACCAATCCAGCGCACTGGCGCCGAAATTTCGTTGCGAGGCACAGGGCGGACGGGTCGCCAATGTCGCGGCCAGACCGGCGGCAAGTCGCTTCAGATCGACATTGGCAAGCGCCCGGTTCATCGTCAGGGCGGTAACGCGTCCAAACAGTTTTTCACCATTCAGATAAGCGCCCCTGCCGGATTCTGCGGCAAACATTTCATCCGACACCGGATCATAGACCACCCCCAGCACGCTCTTTCCCTCGCGCAGCAGGGCAACCGATACGGCAAAATAAGGCAGGCCATGCACGAAGTTGGAAGTGCCGTCTATCGGATCTACACACCACAGACCTTCCTGTGCGGAATGCCAGATCGCATGCTGCTCATCTTCGGTCATTTCCTCGCCTAACACCGGGACATTGCAAATGGCTTGCAGCTTCCGGGCCAGTGCGATTTGCGTGGCGATATCCGCATCGGTACACAGACTGCCGTCGCTTTTGTGCTGGTGCGCCACCTTCAGATAGCGCGGCATGATTTCTTCAGCGGCCACCAGCTTGACGGCTGCAATGGTCGCCTTGAGGAGGGCGCTCATGCCGAAGGCGCCGGTTTTCGACAGGCTGCGCTGTTCCATCACTCATTTTTCCATTTGATCGAACAACCCATGCTGGCAATCTGCTCGCGCGGCCCCTGGCCGGTCCGGGCAACCTGCAACATCGCGTTAAACAAATCGCGAGGTGCATCCGCTACGGCCTCCTTGCGCGATGCATTCAGACGGCCTCGGTATTGCAGTTCGAGACTGGCATTAAATCCGAAAAAATCAGGCGTGCACACCGCGCCGTATTCCTTCGCCACCTGCTGACTCTCATCCCAAACATAGGGAAACGGGTATTGATACTGCCTTGCAACCAGTTTCATGTTGTCAAAGCTATCCTCAGCGTATTCTGCCGGGTCGTTGGACATGATGGCGATGCTGTTGACGCCGTGCTGCTTTAATTCGAGCGTGTCCGCCACCAGGCGGTCGCGGATCGACTTGACGTAAGGACAATGATTGCAGATGAACATCACCAGCAAACCGTTGCTGCCCCGCGCATTCGCGAGGTTATAACGCACGCCATCCACACCGGGAAGGTCGAAATCACGTGCCTTCCAGCCGAAGTCACACAGAGGGGGTTGCAAACTGACCATTTCATGCTCCTGACAAGATTCTTGAACGTAAGCATCGCATTGCGATTCCTTGCCCCCTCGACCGCTCGCGGGATAACCAGCGACCTGGCTATCGTTTTTTGATAGCTTAGTCGAATGGCTAGAGGCTCCACCAGAGGGCGTGGGAGAGGGGACGAACATCGCGAGAAGCAATATTACAAAATATTGGTGTTTTGCTTCTCGCCATGTCAGTCTGGCGGTATATTATCACGCCCATAGCCACTCATACTTTCTCTTCATGCCACGCTTTTACTGTCCGCCCCCGCTTCCCGTACAGGGTTCATTCAGTTTACCGGCTGATGCTGCCCACCATGCCAGCCGCGTGCTTCGTCTTCGCGAAGGCGACAACGTACAGCTTTTTGACGGAATGGGCTTCGAGTGTCATGGCGTGCTTGAAACGCTTTCCGGCAAACAGGTTATCGTCAAGAACATTATCCAGATTGACGTCAACCGCGAATCACCCTTGCCCGTGTTGCTGGCGCAGGCCCTGACCAGCAGCGAAAAAATGGACTGGGTCATTCAGAAAGCCACCGAACTGGGCGCCTGCGAAATTCAACCGCTGTCCACCGAGCGCAGCGTAGCCCGATTGTCCGCCGAGCGCGCCGCCCGCCGCACTGAGCACTGGCAGCAGGTTGCCATCTCGGCTTGCGAGCAATGCGGGCGCAACGTGTTGCCTGTCATTCACGCGCCCATGGACATCCTGGCATGGCTGCAACAGATACGCGCGTTAACGGTCAGCAAATATATTCTGCTGCCACAAGGCGCCGCCTCGTTACGCGATCAGTCAAAGCCTCAAGGTGCCGCGATATTGCTGATAGGCGCGGAAGGCGGATTTTCACGGGCCGAGAGCGAGTCTGCGCAGCTTTGCGGCTTTACACCCATACGCCTTGGCGCGCGCGTGCTGCGCACCGAGACGGCCGCCATTGCCGGACTGTCTGCACTCCAGACGCTGTGGGGCGATTTTAACAATTGAGTAAGGATTTTTAAATGCCGATCAAAGCCACACCCGCCAATTTCGTTGCCTGGTTCCGTTCCGTCGCGCCCTATATCAACAGTTTTCGTGGCAAGACCTTCGTCATCGCGTTTGGCGGAGAAGTAGTCGAAGACGGAAAATTCATCGGCTTGACGCACGATTTCAACCTGCTGGCCGCGCTTGGCATCCGACTGGTGCTGGTGCATGGCGCACGTCCGCAGATCGAACAACATCTGGCCAATAACAATCTGCAGGACAGCTATCATCAGGGCATACGGCTGACCGATGCCAGAACCATGCAGTGCGTCAAGGAAGCGGTCGGTCGCGTACGCGTCGAGATCGAGGCGCTGCTGTCGATGGGACTGGCGAATTCACCTATGGCCAATGCCGATATTCGCGTGGCCGGGGGCAACTTCATCACCGCCCAACCGATAGGCGTAATCAACGGGGTGGACCTGCAACATACCGGCAGCGTACGCAAGGTGGATGTGGCCGCACTGAACGATCGTATGGAATTCGGTGAGGTAGTGCTGCTCTCGCCGCTCGGCTATTCACCCACCGGCGAAGTGTTCAACCTCACGCTGGAAGATGTCGCCACTGCGACCGCCATCGCACTGGATGCCGACAAGCTGATGTTTCTGATGGAAACAGACGGCGTACTGGGCGAAGAAGGCGAGCTGATCAAGGAACTGACCATCAGCCAGGCGCAGGCCGAATTATCCTCGGATCAAGCACTGCCGGATGACGTAAATCTGTTTCTGCCCTGCGCGATACGCGCCTGCGAAGCCGGTGTTGCACGCACCCATCTGATCAGCCGCCATATCGACGGGGCCGTGTTGCAAGAACTGTTCAGCGATGAAGGCATAGGCACCATGGTGGTGGAATCCACACTCAACACACTGCGCGACGCCTCGATAGAAGATGTCGGCGGCATCCTGAAACTGCTGATTCCGCTGGAGGAACAGGGCATACTGGTAAGGCGCAGTCGCGAATTGCTGGAACGCGAAATCGAACGCTTCGTGGTACTGGAACACGATCACCGCATCGTCGGGTGCGCAGCGCTGTATCCCTTTCCCAACGAAGCATCTGCCGAACTCGCCTGTCTGGCGGTGGATGTGCAGTGCCGTGATCGCGGCTATGGCGAAGCGATCCTCAACCATATGATTGCGCTTGCCAAAACGCAGAAGCTGAAGAAACTGTTCGTGCTGACCACCAGAACCGCGCACTGGTTTCTCGAACGCGGCTTCAAGGAAACCGAAGTTACCGCGCTGCCGGAGCAGAAAAAATCGCTGTACAACTACCAGCGTAAATCCAAGGTGTTTGCGAGGAAAATATAGCGGCTAGCGAAAATTCTGCCGCGACGCCCTAACTAATTAATGCAACACGCATACGTAAGTTACATTCAATCGCAGATTTGATTGCCCAAAAGCCGCTATTTACGAAGTATCACAAACGAGACTCAACAGTTATAGAGAGCGGAGCATCTGACCGACTGCTTCACCACTGAAACCGATCGCTCAATCGGACGAAAATTTGTGAGATTGACTGTCGTTTAGCAAAACCGACATTTAATTTTACTCAGCGGCTGACAACAACGCTCGTGAGACTGAGTCCATCCCTTTGCTTTCGCGTGGGCGTCAGTAACGGAACCGCCCGACAACGTTGTTCAATTCGTTGGCCAAATGATCTAACCGCTCAGCCGATTGCGCCGTACCGGCCATAGATGCGCTGGTGCTCTCGACCATCTGAGTGATCTGCTCAACCTGAACGGCAATATCGTTGCTTGCGGAGCTCTGCTCGTGCGTGGAGTTCACCACTTCGCGAATACGGCCCAGCGTCCCGTTCGCGCCTTCGCGAATGTCCCGAAGAAGAGTCGCTGCACTCCGGGCAAGGTCAACGCCAACCTGCACCTGGGGAGCGATGTTGTCCATGACGGTAACGGCCTGCTTCGTGTCGCTCTGGATGATGGAAATCATCTTGTCAATTTGCACGGTGGCTTGGGCTGTGCGTTCTGCAAGATTGCGCACCTCGTCGGCAACCACGGCAAATCCTCGTCCCTGCTCGCCTGCGCGAGCGGCTTCAATTGCCGCATTGAGCGCAAGCAGGTTCGTTTGCGCTGCGATGTCTTTGATGACGCTGGCAATCGTGGCAATTTCATTTGCGCGATCGGCCAGTTCACGGATTTGGCCTGAAGCGTGCTGTACAGTACCTGCGATCTTGCCCATTTCATCGGAAGCAGAGGTGACGCTGCTCTCCCCTTGCTTGGCAAGTTCTGTTGCGCGTGCGGAGTTCACTTCGGTTTCACGCATGCTTTCGGAAATATGGCTGATGCTGACGGTCATTTCCTCGATCGCTGCCGACATAGAGGAAGTCGCATCCACCTGTGTATTGGAAGCCATGGCAACTTCGCGCGCAGTCTGTGCGATGGCATGAGACTCGTTAGTGACTTGTTGCGCGCTGGCTCCCACTCCCTGCATCATGGTGCGCAGATTTTGCAGCATACTGGCAAGCGATGACAGCAGGCTGGCAGGATTGCTGGCGTCAGTCCTGACAGTGACAGTCAGATCGCCTTTTGCAACGTTCCCGATGATCTCAAGGGCATAAGCAGGCTCTCCACCTAACTGGCGCAGAATACTGCGTGCAACGAAATATGAAAGAAAGATGACTGCCGCAAAAATGGCAACAAGCAGCAAAGCGAAGGTCTGAACCTGAGCATAAAAAGCGGCCTCGACATCATCGATGTAGATGCCGGTGCCAACAACCCAGCCCCAAGGCTCAAAACCCTGAATATAGGAAATTTTCGTTTCGGGTCTCGCATCCTTTGAACGTGCCCACATATAATCCATGAAGCCGGCCTTCTGCGTCTTCACGATGTTGATCGCCTCGATATAAAGAAGCTTGCCCACCTTATCCTTGAAATCGCTGAGATCCTTTCCTTGTAAATCCAGACGGATTGGGTGCATGACCATCCTGGGCTGCATGTCGTTGATCCAGAAATATTCTTTACCCTCTTCATAGCGCATACTGCGCACGGCATCGGCAGCAAAGGCCTGCGCTTCTGCACGGGTAAGCTTGCCCTGCACTTCCATCTCATGGAATTTATTAAGGACTCCGACCGCAACTTCGACGAGATGACGTGTCTTGGTCTTGCGATCCTGCATCATGGTGTCGCGCAGGTGGAAGATGGAAGCTGAGGCAAGCACGGCAAAGCCGACAAAGGCTGCCAGAACGATGAGTCCAAGGCGGCTGCGCACTTTTAGTGTTTCTAACATAATAAAATTCCAAGTCGTAATGGTGCAAAATACAGCGGATGCTAGATTAGCGGCAAGTTCAGAAAATTCTTGATACCACTTGGACAATTATGTGCGGTCAGGCTCAGCACCTTCTTCACGACAGTGGCTAGTTTACTACAGAAAACAGTCAGTCAAATTCTGATACGTGACAGACTGCTGAGGGCATCAAGTGATTATTCGCACATCGGAAATTATCGTCTCACACCTGCCCTTCACGCCTATTCCCATCAATATTTTTTGCCTGCCGGATGGCGGACGTTCGCAACGTGCCGTTGACGATCCTCCGCTGCTGACGGAAATCCCGAAGGAGTCGTGCAAATCTTTCAGCCATTGAATCTATTTAGCGTGATCGGACATAGTGGGCTGGAAAAAACGGTAAGTATTTTTTCCAGCGTCCTTGGCTGCATACATGGCGGTATCCGCGCTCTTGATTAACTGAGCGGGGGTTTGACCGTCAGCCGGATACAGGGCAATACCGATGGATGTCCCTACCTGCGCCACCTTGCCACGAAACTCCATAGGTTCATTGATCGTGGCAACGAAGCGCCTGGCTATGTCTGCAACCTCGCCTTCGTTTGCCGGATTGTCGAGCAGGACAACGAACTCATCGCCTCCCAGGCGGGCTACCGTATCGGAATGCCGTACCTGCGCCTGGAGTTTCTGCGCGACCGCCTTCAGTAAGTCGTCCCCGATTTCGTGGCCGAGATTGTCATTGACGAACTTGAACCGATCAAGGTCAAGAAACATGATAGCCAGACCGCGCGTTTTTCTTTCAGACATCGCAATCAGGCGATCAAGCCGTTCCATGAGCAACGAGCGATTGGGCAAATCAGTTAGTGCATCGTGAAATGCCAAGTGTCTTATATTTTCCTCCTTGCGCCAAAGTTCTGTGATGTCGTGAAATACTGCGGCGTAGCGAAAAGACTTCCCGTCCAAGCCTGGAATCCTGGTGATGGTCATGCGCTCCAGGAAGATTCCACCATCCTTGTGACGGTTCCAAATCTCACCCTGCCACCAGCCATTACTGTCTAGTTTCTGGCGCATATCTGCAAAGTAAGTCTGGTCATGCTTGCCGGAATTAAGCAGGCGCGCGTTCTGTCCAATGGCCGCCTCGGCAGTGTAGCCGGTGATTTCGGTGAATGCCGGATTGACAGACTGGATGGTGCCCTCGGCGTTGGTGACCATGATGCCTTCGATCGTGTTCTGATAGACGCTGGCGGCCAGCTGTAGTCCGGCCTCGGCTTCTTTGAGCGCGGTCACATCACTGACCATAACAATGAATCCTTCGATTGCACCATGCGCATCAATATCAGGTATGTAGTGTGCCAAAGCGTAGCCAATACTGCCATCGGCCTTGGTCATTGTACGTTCGAACTTCTGAGGGATGCCCGCAAGGACGGCGCGGATATAAGGCTCATTGAGTGCATACAGGCTTGCGCCCATCAAATCCATGATGGTATAGCCAACAACGGCTTCTGGTGCTTTGCCGAACCATTCCAGATAAGCAAAATTGGCAAAGCGGCAACGCAAGTCCTTTCCCCAATAGGCGACCATGCCGGGCAGTGAATCGGCCATGGCTTTGATAAAGCGGGCGCCTTCACCTATCTTTTTGGCATCCGCTTCAGCACGCTCACGTGCCGCCTCCTCTTCGGAAATATCGCTTACCAGCCCGACGAAATGACTTTCACCCTGACGCTGAATCTCGGCCACAGCAAGTCGCATCGGGAAAACCTCACCGCTCTTGCGCATTCCCAGAACCTTGCGTCCTATGCCAATCACCCTGGGTTGGTGCGTGGTCAGATAATTATGCAGATAGCCGTCATGCTCAGACTTATAAGGCTGGGGCATCAGCATGTTAACGTTCTTGCCGAGCACTTCTTGGGCAGAGTAACCAAATATATTCGCGGCCGACTTGTTGAAGGAATCCATGATTCCTTGATCATTTATGGTAATGATGCCGTTTAGCACATTGTCGAGAACACTTGCCAAGTGATTCTGGCTATCCAGCAGCGCAACTGCCATCTGCTGAAACTCCAGGGAGTTAAGCTCGTTCTCTGCCATGGTGGCCAAATCGCGCAAGCAATCTCGTTCCACCTGGGTCAGGTAACGAGGTTTGCGGTCTATTACGCACAGCGTTCCCAACCTGCTTCCATCTCTCGCGCTAAGTGGCTGCCCGGCATAAAAACGAATATGTGGCGCACCTGTCACCAGCGGATTATCTGCAAAGCGCGGATCGAGTGTCGCATCGGCAATAATGAGAGCCTGATCGCTGAGAATGGCGTGACCACAGAACGAAAGGGTGCGTGGCGTTTCGCCAGCATCCAGCCCTTGGCGAGATTTGAACCATTGGCGGTTACTATCGATTAGAGAAACCAGCGCAATGGGTGTATCAAAAAAGTGCATGGCGAGCCGGGTCAGCCTGTCAAAGCGTTCTTCCGGGGGCGTATCCAAAATATTCAAGCCGCGCAGCGTTGCAAGACGCTTTGATTCATCAGATGGAGTGGCTGGCTCTAACGGGCATTGCAGTTGCAGCCACCCCTGATGATGAAAGAAAATTCGAGTTGGAAGGTGTCGGTTAGAGGTCGTGCAAATTTTTGGTGGCTCAACCCCGAAATCTAACGTG
>JAJXTL010000264.1 GCA_021783855.1 Pseudomonadota bacterium | reverse complement strand
CACCATGCTGCAGGCATTGGGCTTGATCGTGTTGGGCTCGGCATTGTTCTATGCTTACGCTGTTTATCAGGTGGCACAACTGTCCAGACAATCGGAGGAAACGACCAAACGATATGCGGCTGAGCAAGCCAGATTGGTAAATTTTTCCAATGAATTTTCACTGCAACGTTCTGGCCAGATGCTGGAGGATGAGTTGAAGCAAGTCGAGGCACAGGCAAAGTCTCAGGATGCAGTGCTAACTACGCTGAGGAGCGGCGTCATCGGCAATACCGAAGGTTATTCGGAATATATGCGCGCCTTCGCGCGGCAGTCTGTCAATGGACTGTGGCTTACCGCGTTTGACATCACCGGAGACGGGGCGCAGATGAGCCTGAGCGGTGCGGTGGTGAATCCGCAATTGGTGCCTTCGTATATCCAGCGGCTGGGCAAGGAAAAGATCATGCGCGGCAAGACGTTCTCCACGTTGCAGATGCAGCAGCCGAAGAAGGATGGTGACCGGCTTGTGCCACGCTATGTCGAATTCAACCTGCGTTCGATTGCATTATCCGAGGAACCGAAGAAATGACCATGCAGGCACAGCTCGAAAAAGTCGTTGCCAAAGTCGACGCTATGTCTTTGCGCGAACGTGCATTGATCTTCGCTGCTGCCGCATTTCTGCTTGTATCGTTGATCGACTCCCTGTTCCTTGAACCGCTGTTGGCAAAACAGAAAACGCTTTCGGCCCAGGTTGTCCAGCAACAGGAAAAAATGAAGGAAGCGCAATCCCGGATTGCCGCGTTATTGCAGGCCAAACAGGCGGATGCCAATTCACCGCAACGCGAACGCATACGCGTATTGCGCCAGCAGATCGCCGACGGGGATGCCTACCTGAGAGATAGGCGCGACAAGCTGGTGCCGCCGGAAAAGATGGCTCAATTGCTGGAGCAAGTGCTGAACAAAAATGACCGTTTGAAGTTGGTCGAACTCAATACCTTGCCTGCGAGCCTGCTGATCGAGCCGTCCGCGGATGCGCCTGCCAGCCAAGCAGCGGGACTGGAAAGACAGATATATAAGCACGGTGTGAAAATCACCGTGCGCGGAAGTTATGCTGACTTGTTGCAGTATCTGACCGCCCTGGAAAAACTGCCTACCCAGATGTACTGGAGTGTGGCGAAAATGGACGTGGTGCAATACCCTGCCGTGGAGCTGACCCTGACGCTGTACACCCTTAGCCTGGATAAGACATGGCTACAAGTTTGAAGATGCTGCTGTGTGCGTTTCTGCTCTGCACGTCTCTGAGCGCGGCAGCAGAACTGTTGCCTGATCCGACCCGTCCTTCCATAGACCTGAACAGCAGCGGAGCGGGTAACGCATCTGAAGTTGTGCCAACCGAAGATGTGTCGCATGGATTGCAGTCCATCATTCTTTCTGCGAAATACCGTGCAGCGATCATCAACGGCGAGACGGTGAGCCTCGGCGGCAAATCCGGAGACTCAAGGCTGGTCGAAGTGCGGGAGAGCAGTGTCGTGTTGCAGAATGCGCAGGGTCGGCGCGTGCTGGAATTGTTTCCCAAAGTAAACATCAGGAAAAATGGCGACGCAAAACAAGAAGCGCCAGCGCAAGACAACATATCAGAGCAGGCCATTCTGCCGGGGAAAGCCGTGGGAGGAATTAAATGAAGCGAGTGTCAGTATTGCTGACGGTGTTGCTGTTGTCTGCCTGCGCAACGGGCGGCAACCCCAAAAACGTGGCGGCGGAAAAAATCAATCAGGAGATGGATGCAGCTGTCGCATCGCGCGAGGCGGCAAAACAGGAGGCGGTCAATCAGGCATTGTTGCCGCCATTGGCGGTGGCGGCCCAATCCGACAACAAGCCGCTGGAAACCAAATTCGACTTGGCGGTCAACAACACCCCGGCAAAGCAGGTGTTCATGGCGATCGTCTCCGGCACACGCTACAGCGTGCTGGTGCATCCGGACGTGAGCGGGAATATTTCGCTTTCCCTCAAGGATGTAACCGTGTTCGATGCGCTGGAATCGATACGCGAGTTGTACGGCTACGAATACAAAGTGGACGGCACCCGTATCTACATCCAGCCGTTGACTTTGCAGACACGGATATTCCAGGTGAATTATTTGACCGGGAATCGCGCCGGAACCTCTTCGGTACGCGTCACATCAAGTGCCTTGACCGACAGCTCTTCAACATCGTCAGCCGGCGGTGCCGGTGGTGGCACAAGTCAGAATATCAACCAGGGGACAACGATCGTCGGTGGCGGCGAGAACAAGAATCTCAAATTTGAACGCGGCACAGATAACAGCAGCAAGGTCACCACAACGACATCGACCGATTTCTGGAATGAATTGAGCTTGGCACTCAAGACGATCGTGGGCGATGAAAAAGGCCGCAGCATCGTCATTAGTCCGATGTCGGGCGTGATCGTGATTCGTGCCATGCCGGACGAATTGAGGAGCGTCAGCGCATATCTCAAGGCATCGCAGATATCCATTGAGCGCCAGGTAATCCTCGAAGCCAAGATCGTCGAAGTGCAGTTGAACGAGTCGTTCCAGTCTGGTGTGAACTGGGCGATATTCAAGAACGGGCCGAACAGCCATTTGACCGCAGGGCAGGGCAGTCCAGGCAGCACCATGTATCCCCCAGGGACGGCATTGTCGAGTATCCCGCTCACCGCAACGGCGGGGGCATCGCTGCTGCCGACAACAACTACAAACCTGCCGACTGGCACAACCCCGGGTACGATGTTCGGCCTGGCTTTCCAAAACAGCAACTTCGCCTCGCTGCTGAATTTCCTGGAAACGCAAGGCGATGTGCATGTGCTGTCCAGCCCGCGCATCGCGACGCTGAATAACCAGAAAGCGGTGCTGAAAGTCGGCACGGACGAGTTTTTCGTGACGGGGGTCACGGGCGGCATGGCATCGACGCAGCTGGTGCCGGGCATCCCGCCCACCGTTACGGTGCAGCCGTTCTTCTCCGGAATCGCTTTGGATGTGACGCCGCGCATCGACGAGAACAACGAGATCATCCTGCATGTGCATCCTTCGGTGAGTACGGTTTCGACCGTGAACAAGTTTGTGGATCTGGGTGTGCTGTTGGGAACCATGAACTTGCCGCTGGCCTCCAGTTCGGTT
>JAJXTL010000263.1 GCA_021783855.1 Pseudomonadota bacterium | reverse complement strand
TTCGATCACGAATTGCGGCTTGATGATTTCGCTGGAATTCTTGTAGGGCAGACCGCCGCCGAACTCGCGCCATGCCTCGATCTGCTTCCACCAGTCCGCAATATCGCCGGTCTTCTTCGCGCTTTTACGCAACACGGTGAGCAATTCATCCAGAACCAGCTTCAAATCGCCGACGATGGGCACATCCACCTTGACGCGCTTGGCGATCGAAGAGGGATCTATATCGATATGTATGATCTTGCGCGGCACTTGAGCAAAATGCTCCACATTGCCGACCACGCGATCGTCGAAACGCGCGCCGATGGCCACCAGCACATCGCAATGCTGCATCGCCATGTTCGCTTCATAGGTGCCATGCATGCCCAGCATCCCGACGAACTGCCTGTCGCTGGCAGGATAACCGCCCAAGCCCATCAGGGTATTGGTGCACGGGAATCCCGTCAATTTCACAAGATCGGTCAGCTCTTTGGAAGAATCCGAAAGCACCACGCCGCCGCCCGCATAGATCATCGGACGGCGCGCCTGCATCAACAACTCTGCCGCCTGCCTGATCTGCAGGCTGTCACCGCGCCCCGGCGGCTGGTAGGCGCGTATCGTGATGCTGTCAGGATAGGCAAACCCGCATTTCTGGTTGGAAATATCCTTGGGTATATCCACCAGAACCGGCCCGGGCCGCCCTGACCTGGCCAGATAAAATGCCTTCTTGATGGTCGAGGCGATATCCTTCACGTCCTTGATCAGGAAATTGTGCTTGACGCAGGGACGCGTGATGCCGACCGCATCGACTTCCTGGAATGCATCCTCGCCTATCGCATAAGTTGGCACCTGACCGCTGATCACGACCATGGGAATGGAGTCCATATAAGCCGTCGCAATGCCTGTCACCGCATTGGTAATGCCGGGACCTGAGGTAACCAGGACCACGCCGACCTTGTCGGAAGATCGCGCATAGCCGTCGGCCGCATGCACGGCCGCCTGCTCATGGCGCACCAGAATGTGCTTGACCTTCTCCTGCTGGAAAAGCGCGTCGTAAATGTGCAGCACCGCACCGCCCGGGTAGCCGAATATGAATTCGACTCCTTCTTCCTGCAAACAACGGATGGTTATTTCCGCGCCGGTCATCTCCATGACTAACACCTTATGATTGATTCTAAAAAGAACTGCGTAAGATAAAGGCTGGCGGCCGTTTGGTCAACCCATTCGCCGCGCATACCCGCATGACTCATGGCAGAATTCGCTGCAATTGGTTACAATTTTGATCACCGAAGGAGAAAAAACTGGCAACTCAAGCCGAATTAAACGATTTTCTTGGCCGCATCGAGCGCCGCGCCTACAAACATGCGGTATTTGCGATGCACGACAACCATGCGGCACTGGATATCGTGCAGGATGCGATGCTCAAGCTGGCAGAAAAGTATGGCGACAAACCGCCAGACGAACTGCCGCTGTTGTTTCACCGCATCCTGCAAAACACCATCCGCGATCATTGCCGCCGCCAAAAAGTCCGCAGCAACTGGATCACGCTGTTTTCCGCCTTTACGGGAAAACGGGAGGAAGAGGAGTTCGACCCGCTGGATGTGCTTGAAGATGGCGACAATCAAAGCGCGCCCGCCACACCCGATAGCGCCCTTGAACAAAGACAGATCATCGCCAGAATAGAAGAAGCGCTAAGTAATCTGCCGGCACGTCAACGCGAAGCCTTCCTGCTGCGTTACTGGGATGGACTGGATACGGCAGAGACGGCAAAAGCCATGGGCTGCACTGAAGGCAGCGTAAAAACCCACTGTTCGAGAGCAAACCACGCACTGTCGGCCGTGCTCGCAGCAATAGGAGTGAATCTATCATGAAAAACCAGTCTAAACTTGACCACCGGCAGATCGCCGCGCTGCTTACGTTGAGCACGCAACAGCTGGATGACGACATTGTGTCAGCGCTAGGCGAAAAGCGCGCGCACGCTTTGCAGAAACAGCGCATGCGTGAACCGGTTTTCTCGCTCAGCGCGATCGGCCATCGCGCGCACAATCTGTTACCCCACTCCACCCATCAATGGGTTGCGGCTGCCATTGTGCTGGTAGCGATCATCTCTGGCGCAGCCGTTTTCTGGTCGAACCTGCAGGATCGCCAGAATCCGGACATGGCGATACTGACCGGCGATATGCCCATAGACGCATTTGTGGACAAATGACCGCATGAGGACACTTTTTCTTGCTGTTTTTTGCTGCTTCGCCTCACTGGCTGTCGCCGCGCCCGAACCGTGGAATACGCTTCCGCCGGCAGAACAGCAGGCACTAGCGCCCATACAATCGCAGTGGAGCACCCTGCCCGAAAAGGCGCAGCACAACTTCCGCCACCTCGCCCAGCAGTACCCGAAGCTGACCCCGGATCAGAAACAGCGCTTCTCAAGCAGGCTTGTCACATGGGCCAGCCTGACTCCCGAACAGCGCCAGGCGGCGCGTGAAAAATATCGCGCCTTCAGTCAAATCCCCAGGGAAAAACGCGAACAGATCAAGCAGATGGTCAGGCAAAAACGGGCTGCCAGAATGCAACAACCCGCAAGCTCAGTGCCTCAGGTCAATGTACAACCCTGAATGACTGGCCGATGTCATCCCGCACGCGCAACTGTCGCACACCCATGTCTGCATCAACCCTGTCGGTAAGGCGGCGCGACCGGTTGCACAAATCGACCAGGACGCGGTTGTAATCCTGGTCAGCAAGGTCGCGTGATGCAAACAGTTTATCGCGCTGCACCCTCGCATCAACAGACCACAAACCCTCGCATGTATAAGCCTTCAGGTTGGTGATGCCGCTGTCCAGCTCTTTGGTGTCGATATAAACCGGCCCATTAAACGTATAAAGCTCAACAAGATTGGGCATGATGGCTCCTCGCAGCGAAAACCCTGAAAACATAAGTCTGACCAATGCACGGAGATTAAGTTTCATCATTCCGTCATTTCCCATCGGACCGTTTTCATCATAATCCCGTCTTATGACAGTAATATTATAAAGAACTTATGGCATCTGCCACCGTTGCAATATTCCCTGGTGTTGCGTAGTATTCACGGCAAGCATGGCATGTATTCAGTCCGCAGGCCGGCCAGCCCTGAAATTTCATTTATGTATCATGCAAGATAACCAAAAATCCGATAACACGTTGCAAAACGAAGTCGCCCAACTGATGGTCGAATGCCTCA
>JAJXTL010000262.1 GCA_021783855.1 Pseudomonadota bacterium | reverse complement strand
GCGATGCTGCACGGCGAAGTGATGCGCGTGCTGCTGCTGTTTTATCTGGCGCCGGTCTGGACCATCCTGTTTTCCTACTGGATTCTGGATGAGCGCCTCAATCGCTATGGTTATTCCGTCATCGCTTTGTCGATGAGCGGTGCTTTCATCATGCTCTGGGAGCCGAAACTTGGTATACCGTTTCCGCAGAATATTTCGGAATGGACAGGATTGTCGGCCGGTATGGGATTTGCGCTGTCCAATGTGGTTTCACGCCGCGCAATGCATCTCAGTGTCGAGGCAAAATCAGCAAGCATCTGGTTTGGCACGGCGGCACTGACTGCGCCGTTTTTATGGGGGCAGGGAGGACTGAATTTATCAGGCATAAGCGCAGATTCCTGGGTGCTGCTGTTCCTGCTTGGCATCGCGTTGTGCGCCTGCAGCTTTGCCGTGCAATACGGCGTGACCCATATGCCAGCCAATCGGGCCACGTTGCTGTTCCTGTTTGAACTGGTGGTTGCCGCAATCGCTTCGTATTTTCTGGCGCATGAGGCGATGGGACTGCGCGAATGGCTAGGTGCGTTGCTGATCGTTTCGGCAAGCCTTTTGTCGGGAAGACTGTATGCCAAATAGCTGGGAAATTCAAACACGATCCTCTTCCTTGTGGTTTTTTATCGATTCTGAAAAGTATCTGTAGCCGTTTCGTCCTGCCGTTTTGGCCTGATACATTGCATGGTCAGCACAGTTGATCAAGGCGCTTATCTCCTTTGCGTCTAGAGGATAGATGGCGATCCCGATGCTGGCGGAAATGTGATATCCGGTTTCGTCATTGACGAAGAAAAATGGCTGGGTCAGTTTGTTGACGACTCCCTCCGCGATTCGTTTGATCTGTACAGTATCTTCCAGTTCTGGCAGGATGATGGCAAACTCATCGCCCCCTAGGCGTGCAACCGTATCCGTCTCGCGCACGCAACTGTTTATGCGCTGTCCGGTTTCCATGAGCAGCGCATCGCCGTTGGCATGACCAAGTTTGTCATTGATTTCCTTGAAGTAATCCAGGTCGATGTAAAACAACGTGAGCGCAAGCCTTTTGCGGTCTGCAAGCTTGATGGCTGCTGTCAGCCTGTCGTGAAAAAGGCGTCTATTGGGCAGGTTAGTCAACGGATCGTAATTGGCCTGCCAGTGTATCAGCTCATCCTTCTGCTTTTTTTCCGTGATGTCTGAAAATTGCGCGACATACCGGTACACGCTGCCGTCATCGTTGCGCAGCGCGATGATATTGGCGAGTTTCGCATACAGCGAACCATCGCAGCGCTTGTCCCAGAGTTCGCCCTGCCAGTGGTCTTCATCGTTTATTTTTTCCCACATCTGCCGGTAAAACTTTTCATCATGCAGCCCGGACTTCATGATCCTGGGGTTTTTGCCTATCACCTCCTCAGGCTGATAGCCGGTAAGTTTGGTAAAGGCCGGATTGACATCCGTGATTAGGTTGTTTTGATCCGTCACGATGATGGCGTCCGCATTCGACTGATAGATGGACTTGGCCAGCTTCATCGATTGTTCCGAATTGAACAGCGCTTCCGACATGCGATTGAATGTGCCGGTGAGTATGCCGATTTCATCCTTGTTCTTGTTTTCCTTGACAGGGACAAACTGCTCTGTGCTGCCCGTATTTTTGATGACTTCCATGGATGACTTCAGGCTGGTGAGCGGGCGTATCAAGCGGCTTATCAGGCCCTGGGCCGCGAAGTACATCAGAAGCTGCAAAAATAGCTGTCCTGCCCAGAGTTCGTTCCGGGCTTTTCTGATCTCGTTGAAGTCATCTGTCATGTCGATGGTGATGCTGGCAGCGCCATTCACCGAGCCTGGTGCCACATGGTGGCAGGAAAGGCAATTGGTGCCGCGGAAATTGGTGCTTGCAATGAAGGGCACAACGGTGCGCAGCGTTGACTTGCTGCTGTAAAGCTTGAACTGGGGCTGTTTTGAGCTGATCGCAAAGCTGTCCAGATTGTCCATGGCCTGCTCTTCTGGCAATCCTTTGCCGAACTGATCCTGGACCTGCTTTGCGCGTATGATGCGAACTTCTTTCATGCGTTCCGACTCACTCATCTTCCTGATGAGCAGGCGGCGATTATCGGGGTTTGAAATCATGCCGGTCACCATCAGCATGTTCATGCCGTTGATGATGCCGTCTGCAGAAACGACGGCACGCCTTTTGGCGCCATCCAGCACTTCCGCCTTGAAGTTTTGCATGACCCCGAGGTGAGCGAGAGACAAAATCACGGTCAACATCAGCTGAATGGGAATGTTCAGCTTTGTTGCCACGTCCAATGAGCGCCACCAGTTTTTCATCGTATCGATTCTACCAGAATGACACGGAACAATATTTTGGTAGTCTGCGAAAAATACTCAATCTGCACAATGCATGGAGGTTGCGTTTGAACTGGATTCAGGCCACAGTCACGGCGGGGTCGCTGTACACATCCTGAATGGCATTGAGCAGCGCGATGCCTTCCTGCATCGGTTTCTGGAAGGCTTTTCTGCCGGAGATCAGACCCATGCCGCCTGCACGCTTGTTGATCACCGCGGTGCGCACCGCCTGGTGCAGGTCGTCGTGGCCTGATGCGCCACCCGAATTGATCATGCCTACGCGCCCCATGTAGCAGTTGGCCACCTGATAGCGCACGAGGTCGACTGGATGGTCGGATGTCAACGTGCTGTAAACCTTGTCGCTGGTTTTGCCGAACTTGATGGCTTTGTAGCCGCCATTGTTTTCACTCATTTTCTGCTTGATGATGTCGGCATTGATGGTGGCTGCCAGATGGTTGGCCTGCCCTGTGAGATCGGCTGATACATGGTAATCGATGCCATCCTGCTTGAAAGCCGGATTGCGCAAATAGGCCCACAGTACGGTCGCCATGCCGAGGTTGTGGGCATGTTCGAAGGCGGCCGAGACCTCGCTGATCTGGCGGCGCGACTGTTCCGAACCATAGAACACCGTCGCACCGACTGCTACGGCGCCCATGTCGAATGCCTGATCGACACTTGCAAACGGCGTCTGGTCGAATTTGTTGGGATAGGTGAGCAGCTCGTTGTGATTGATTTTGACGATGAATGGGATTTTGTGCGCATAGCGACGCGCGACTGAACCCAGTACGCCCAGCGTTGATGCAACACCGTTGCAGCCTCCCTCGATGGCAAGCCTTATGATATTC
>JAJXTL010000261.1 GCA_021783855.1 Pseudomonadota bacterium | reverse complement strand
CTTGCTGGTTTAAAATCCCGGTCTTCAGGCTGGTAGGAGTGCTGGCATTTGCAGCGTTTAATCGTGCGTGAGCTTTTCCACGAGTTTTTCCAGATCGCCGGCAAGAATATCCCATACGGCCATTGGTCCCGCATCATTGATATTTTTGTTTTGCAAGGTGTGCTTGTCCTCCTTGAGTTGATCAAGCTGCCTGCTGAGATGATCATGTTGCTGCGCCAGACGCTCAATTTGCGCTCGTGTGTCGGTTATCCTCCGGGCGGCGTTCAACAAGCTCCTTGGCACGGATAACAAGCTCCTGCGTGTGTTTTTGTCGGGACTCATATTCCAGAATGTTCTGATTCATTAATTCATCGACGTTCGTCATGGTATGGCATATCCTTGCTTGAGGCAGTCATCTGTTGTCGGGGTATCGTTCATGGTGTACGTGTTTGTCACACACCAGTCACGTTCAGCAGATATTCTTCTACACATACATCTTGTGCATCTTGTGCATCTCGGGAACCTAGCGACTTTGATGTCGCGAGAGTATGGAAAACGGCCGGCATCGTCTGTCTGTTGGCGCACATAGCATGGTTCGTGTTTGCTGGATCCGGCCTGCCTTTGACAGAGCGAATTGGTGGTGAGTCAACAGATTGCAAGTTTGTCAAGCCGGCTTTTTGCCGCGGCCGGCGCGCGAGCATCCCGGCGTATCATTAAGTGCGATAGCGAACAGACTCGACCCTCCAGCACGGGCATGCTTTCCGGGGAAACACCGATTAATTCCCACAATTAATTCCCACATGGTCGCGACGGGGGTCTGGCGGGATGAAATGCAAGGCGTGGTTCGCAGTCAAGGGTTTAAGGAGAGTATGGAATGCTCAATTACGAATGGCGACACGATGAAGGCATATTAGCGCTGTATCCGGAAGAGCCGCTTGAAGCGGCAGATTTCATGTCGATAACGCGTCAGATCGATGCTTATCTGGCGGAACATGGGAAGCTGCATGGCGTATTGATACGCGCAAAATCATTTCCTGGCTGGAAAGACTTTGCCGCGCTGCTTGCTCACTTGAAGTTTCTCAAGGAGCATATTCAAAGAATCGAAAAAGTTGCTGTCGTTGCAGATGGTGCTTTGGCGAACGTTTTGCCAAATATCTTGTCGAATGTCGTGAATTATTTCATTCATGCTCAGGTGCAGCACTTCGATTCCGTGCGCGAGGATGCCGCGTGGGATTGGCTCAGGCAAACCGACAAGGCGCAGGGGACATTCATGCCAACCGAGACTGACCAGCAATGCATCAATACCATTCGTTTCCTGTCCGTGGATATGGTGCAGAAGGCCAACAGCGGGCATCCAGGTTTGCCACTCGGGGCAGCGGCGATGGCCTATGTGTTGTGGACGCGCTGGCTCAGGTACAATCCACGCAACCCGCACTGGTTCAATCGCGACCGTTTTGTACTCTCGGCCGGACACGGTTCGGCGTTACTCTACAGTCTGCTGCACCTGACCGGTTTTGATCTTGCGCTGGACGAGATCAAGCAATTCCGTCAATGGGGCAGCAAGACACCGGGGCATCCCGAGCGTGGACACACGTCGGGCGTGGAAGTGACGACCGGGCCGCTGGGACAGGGGTTGGGCAATGCGGTCGGCATGGCGATTGCCGAAGCGCAACTTGCAGCCCGTTACAACCGTCCCGGTCATACGTTGATCGACCACCATACTTATGTTCTCGTTGGCGATGGTGACCTGATGGAGGGCGTGGCTTCCGAAGCGGCTTCGCTGGCTGGTCATCTGAAACTTGGCAAGCTCATTTGCCTTTATGACGATAACCACGTTACCCTGGCCGCCGGCACGGACATCAGTTTCACCGAGGATCGCGCATTGCGCTTCGAAGCCTATGGCTGGCACACTTTGTCCGTGGCGGACGGCAACAACGTCGCCGCGCTGGATGCCGCACTGGCTGCCGCATGCGCGGAAACCGAACGGCCATCGCTGATTCTGGTGCGTACCCATATCGGCTACGGTTCGCCTGAGCAGGACAGTTTCAAATCGCACGGCTCTGCGCTTGGCGTGGATGATGTGCGCAAAACAAAATTGGCGCTTGGCTGGCCGACCGAGCCGGATTTTCTGATACCAGACGAGGCCTTGGCGCATTTTCGCGCGGCAGTGGAACGCGGCGCGCAAAACGAATCAGCATGGAATGAGTCACTAAGCGATTATACCAAGGCGTTTCCGGACATGGCAGAAGAGTTCCAACGCCGCATGCGCGATGAGTTGCCGTCGGGCTGGGATGCGGACATCCCGGTATTTGACCCCGATGCCAAGGGTCTCGCCACGCGTGATGCATCAGGCAAGGTCATGAACGCCATTGCGCCCAGACTGCACGCGTTGATCGGCGGCTCGGCCGACCTTGATCCGTCAACGAAAACCGCCCTACATGGCATGGGGGATTTCAATCCGGCTTCGGATAAAAATACCGATATACAAGGGTCCGATAGCACTGGCTGGAGCCATGCCGGGCGTAACCTGCACTTTGGCGTGCGTGAACATGCGATGGGCGCCATCGTCAACGGCCTTGCCGCACACGGCGGCTTTATTCCCTATGGCGCCACCTTTCTGATTTTTTCCGATTACATGCGGCCGGCTATTCGTCTGGCTGCATTGATGGGGCTGCATATCGTGCATGTGTTCACGCATGACAGCATTGCCGTCGGCGAGGACGGCCCCACGCATCAGCCGGTAGAGCACCTGGCGAGCCTGCGCGCGATTCCGAACCTGTTCGTGATTCGCCCCTGCGATGCCAACGAAACTGCAGTTGCCTGGCGCGTCGCGCTGGAAACGCGCGGCAAGCCGGTGCTGCTGGTGCTGACCCGGCAGGAGTTGCCTACGCTCGATCGCAGCCGTTATGCCGCAGCGGACGGATTGCGCAGCGGTGCCTATGTATTGAGCGATGCGCCAGACGGCAAGCCCAAACTGATCCTGATCGCCAGCGGTTCTGAAGTTGCGCTGATCGTGGCAGCAGCAGAGCGTTTGCAACAGCAGGGAATAGCCGTGCGTTGCGTATCGATGCCCTGCTGGGAATTGTTTGCGGCTTTGCCGCAATCCGAGCGCGATGCGGTGCTGCCCCCGGAGGTCGGCGCACGGCTTGCGGTTGAATTGGGGATATCGCAAGGCTGGGATCGTTATACCGGCGCACACGGTGACATGCTCGGTGTAGAACGC
>JAJXTL010000260.1 GCA_021783855.1 Pseudomonadota bacterium | reverse complement strand
CAGGCTTCCGCGGCAGTGTGCTGCTGGTCACGCACGACAGGCGTTTTCTGGATAACGTCGCCACCCGCATCGTCGAACTCGATCGCGGCAAGCTGTCGAGTTTCCCCGGCAACTTCGCGGCGTACCAGAAGATCAAGGAGCGCATGCTGGCCGACGAGGCGGTGGTGAACGCCAAGTTCGACAAGGTGCTGGCGCAGGAAGAAGTATGGATACGCCAGGGCGTGAAGGCGCGGCGCACACGCAACGAGGGGCGCGTGCTGCGGCTGGAAGCGTTGCGGCTGGAACGCGCGGCGCGGCGCGAGAAACTCGGCAAGGTGGAGATGAACCTGGATGTGGGCGATCGCTCCGGCAAGCTGGTGGCGGAACTGACGCATGTGAGCAAGTCGTTCGGCACGCGCAAGGTCGTCGAAGATTTTTCCTGCCGTATCCAGCGCGGCGACAAGATCGGATTGCTCGGTCCCAACGGTGCCGGCAAGAGCACGCTGCTCAAGATCATCCTGGGCGAACTGGCGCCCGACAGCGGCGAGGTAAAACTGGGCACCAAATTGAGCGTGGCTTATTTCGACCAGCTGCGCGCGCAGCTCGACGACAACGCAACGCTGGCGGACACCATCAGCCAGGGTTCGGATTTCATCGAGATCGGCGGCGCGAAGAAACACGTGATCAGCTATCTCGGCGATTTCCTGTTCGCGCCGGAACGCGCGCGTTCGCCGGTGAAGAGCTGCTCCGGCGGCGAACGCAACCGCCTGCTGCTGGCGCGCCTGTTTACGCGGCCTTCCAACGTGCTGGTGCTGGACGAACCGACCAACGACCTCGATATCGAGACGCTGGAACTGCTGGAAGAGTTGCTGATGCAATATGACGGTACGCTGTTCATCGTCAGTCACGACCGTACCTTCCTCGATAACGTGGTGACGCAGGTGATCGCTTTCGAGGGCGACGGCAAGTTGATGGAATACGTCGGCGGTTACGAGGACTGGGTCCGCGTGAAGAAATTCGAGGCTGCCCGGAAATCCTCCGTCGCGGCGCCGTCGAAGCCTGCAGCCAAAACCGTTGTGGAGAAGCCCAAGACTTCGCCCAAGCTCAGTTTCAAGGAACAGCGGGAACTGGACGAGATGCCGCAGCGCATCGAAGTGCTGGAACGCGAGCAGGAAGAGATCACCGCAGCCTTGGGGGCGGGCGCACTTTTTCGCGATAATCCGTCGCATGCGAAACAACTGCAGCAGCGTGCGACGGAGATCGAGAACGAGTTATTGCAGCTGATGGCGCGCTGGGAGGCGCTGGAGAACAAATAGGGAGTTCCGAAGAGACTCAAAGCGGATTACTGCTTGCCACCTGCGCACTTTGCTTGCCCTCCGCCGTGCGCAGGATTCCCAATCAATGCGCTCCAAAGAGTTTCCCGGTAACGCTTTTTTTGTTCCCTCTGGGTCAATTCGGCTTGTGTTCCGCATTCCATTTTCGCACGGCTTCAAGCGTGTATTCGACATGTTTGTCCGGGTTCATGTCTGCGTATGAAAAAATGACATTGCCGGCGGGGGAGATGACGTAGGAAACCCGGTTGGCATATTCCGGTTTTGCCGCGAGTATCGCATCGTAGGATTTCATGATGCTTTGATCCGGATCGGCTGCCACCGGAAATTTTTCCCGGCATTCGCTCACTGAAAATTTGTTCAGCTTCTCGATATCGTCATGCGAAACACCTATCACTGTCGCACCGAGAGCCTGATACTTCTCGATGGCATCGGCAAAATCATGTGCTTCGATCGTACAGCCCTTTGTGAACGCGGCAGGATAGAAATACAGCACCACAGGCCCCTTCTTCAGTGCGTCGCTGAGGGAGTATGTGAATACCTTGCCGCCCAGTGATGCCTGGGTAACAAAATTCGGCGCTGTTGCACCAGTGTTGAGTGCTGCATAGGCAGGCAGTGAAACTGATAGTGCGAAAAGTCCAATGGCTAGATAGTTTTTCATCGCAAGCTCCTCTCTGGTTGTTACAAGCGGACATCCAATGTTCGGGGAAAACTATACTGATAGTGGTTGTATATGCCGCATCCCGGCTATCAACCGCATTAGACCATTTCAGAGAAAAATTATCCGGAAATCATGGCTGCCGTACCAGCCAGGCCAGACTGAGCAGCGCGCCAAAGAGGATGACGATGTGCGCCCAGGCCCAGAGCTTGTAGCGGAGCTCAAGCTTGTCCTGGTCCAGGTTGCTGATGAGGAACAGCCGACCGTCGCGCGGTTTCAGGATGAAGTTGACGTCGGGATCGGCGAGGGCTTCGTTCATGCGCTTTTCCGCTTCCCGTTTCGCGGCCGAACGCGCCAGCGCCCATTCCCGCATGTCGAGTACACCGTTGTTGTCCAAGTCGAAGCGCTTGAGCAGGTCTGCGTTGTCTATCTTCCATTCGGACAGAACTTGCTTCACCAGGTCGTCCTGCGTGAGTGTTGTGTTGCTGCCGCCCATGGTCTTGAACTCGCCGATAACGTAGATGTAGTCGTCCTGGATGAGTTTCCATTCGGTGTAACGGTGGTTGCCATCGATCCATTCGTCGTGATGCTTGGTGACAATCTCGGCCTGTCCCGGGTCGACCACGCAATCGCCGCTGTCGTCGCGCAGCACGAAGTAGTCGCTGCTCTCGCCTTTGTCGAGGGTGTGCCACTGATTCTTCGCATTGCGCTCTTCCACCTTCCACCGGTACCACAGGCAAGGCAACACGCGCAATTTGCTGATGAGAGGGGTGGCGCCGGACTTGCCGCGCCCGATCAATTCCACGTAGCCCTGTGCGGCGGAGCCGATGCGCGAGGTGGGCGTGCCGCTGATCGCGCGCAGGCGATACAGGGTGGAATACCATGCGAACAGGCTGACGACGGCCATGCTGCCCAGGCACCAGAGCCAGCCGGTATGCGATCCCAGTTTGAGGCCGACGAACAACAGCAGGAGTTGTCCGCCGGAGGTGATGAGTTGCGTATATTCGCGGCGGAGGGTGGTCAGCATCGACGTCCTCTATTGGCTACGCGCAGCGGTGGCGGGCTGTCAGAAACGGAAGCCCAGTTTCGCGCTGATCGACTGTATGCCGCCGGTTCTGTCCATTTCTGCAGCCAGATTGCTGAAGCCGAGGTTCAGGTTGGCGCCTGCAAATATCTTGCCCTGGGTGAACGATTGCGACAGGGGAACGCCGCCGGCCCCGGTGACATTCGCGGAACTGT
>JAJXTL010000068.1:13492-14378 GCA_021783855.1 Pseudomonadota bacterium | reverse complement strand
GTATTCCTGCCGGGAGGCTGCTGCCGTTGCCCGCGCCGCTTCGGCATCGGCCAGTGCCAGACTGTAGCGCATGCGCAGATCGATAAGCGGCTGCAAATCCAGCACCGTGCCATAGGCGGTGATTTCCGTCCGGTTTTCCGCGCTGGTAAGCGAATCCGCGCGGATGCCGTTCTGTATCTGGGCAGCGGTGTCCATCGTTACGACGGTGACACCGTTCACAATCGCAACAGGCGGTTTGGCCGCTGGCTGTGAGGCGGTTTGCTGCGCTGGCGGGCTTGATTTTTCCGAGCCGAGTAACCAGCCTGAAATCGCGGCCAGTACGATCAAGATGATTGCCAGCAAAAGGTATCTGATATTGATCCGCGAGGTCACTTTTAATCTCCTGTATCTGGAATGACGGGAAAGCCGGTCGCGGATAGCGGTCGCTGTATGGCATCTTCCAGTTGGCCGATATGCTGTTGCACCTGCATCAGCGCATCCTGACGGGCCAGAGTATTGGTATAAAATTCAAACTGTGCGAGGGTCAATGCCAGCCGATCCAGTTCACCTGCCTGAAAAACCCTTTGCAAGCCTTGCAATTGCTGCTGTTGCGCCGATAACAAAGCATCGGCGAGCTGCAAATTCTGTAACGCGGCACGGTAATTTTGCACCGCGCGATCCGTGTCATCGATGGCCTGCGCCTGTAGCGCGTTGACGCGCGCGGCCAGCTCCTTGCGGCGCGCAGTGGCTTCGGCAATCGGCCCTTGATTCTGATTGAAGAGGGGCAGCGTGATGCCGGATATCGGCAGCACGAACTTATTCGCCCCCGCATCGAAAGTGTAGCCGGGCCCGATATGAATATCGGGATATTGCCGGGCAATTTCCAGTTGCAGCGCCGTCTGACCGG
>JAJXTL010000068.1:0-13482 GCA_021783855.1 Pseudomonadota bacterium | reverse complement strand
CCTCGTATTCCGATAACGCCGCCAATAGATCGGCGCGGTTAAGTATCGCCCGACGGCGAGCGTCATCGACTGGAATGTCGGGATAGAGCCGCTCGAACGCATCAAAACGGATGTCGGTGTGCCGCATCGCGCTCACCGGCAATCCAATGATCGACGCCATTTGCGCGCGCGCATCCGCGATTTGTTTTTGCGCATTCGCCAGATCAAGGCGATTCCGGGTGAGGGTAATGTGTACCTGATTGTTTTCCAGTTCCGATGCGGCGCCCAAAGACAGTCGTTTATCCAGCATCCCGGCAACCTGCTGCTGTACCGCGAGCTGCTGTTCCAGAATCGATGCCCTGCGGATTGCGGTATACAGCATGAGCATGCTGTTACGCAACCGGCTACGCACTTGCCAGGCAACGTTACCGATATTGAAGCGCGCGGCATTGGAATGCTGCTGCGCCTGTTCAATCCGGTAGCCGCGCTTGCCGGCAGTCTCGATCGGAATATCCAGACCCAGACCGTAGGTATAGGGAGGTTCGCCGACTTGGGGATTGGTGGCGTAGTACGCAAGCGGAAGTTGCAGAGCAGGATTGGGACGCTGTCCCGCGCTCTGGATGGCAGCCTGACTGGCGCCGAGCTGGGCGCGCGCGATATCCAGGGTCGGGCTGAAATAAAAAGCAGCCAGCGTCAGCGTGTTCAAATCCCAGACGCCTGGCGCGCAGGCACCACCGCAGTGTGCAGCAAGGTACCGCCGCAATTCAGGGTCGTCCAGCGTGCGCGCGTCAAAAGCGTTCATCAGCGCTGCCGGTGCGACAGGCTGCGCGTGGTAAGTCGCACAGCCGCTGAGCGATACCGCGATCCAACATAAAGCAGCAGTGATTTTCATGGTACGGTTCATTCTATATGACTGTGTACTCTTCGCAAGCCTGGCTGCCAGGCCAATCCCAAAAGCGCAACAAGGCAAAATGCCGCGCCGGCGTAAAATGTGAACGATGCGCCAAAGCGATCCCATAACAGCCCGGCCAGTGCACTGGCGAGCAGCATGGCGATTCCGCTCATCAGATTGAAAAAACCGTAGGCCGTGCCGCGCAGGTCTGCGGGCGCGGTATCGGCGACCATGGTTGCCAGCAACCCTTGAGTGATGCCCATATGAATGCCCCACAGGGCGACGCCGGTCAGGACGACACCCCAATGATCGTTGATGGCGAGCACCAGGTCAGCCGCAATCAGGACGACCAAACCAAGCGTCAACAGCTTCTTGTGGCTGATGCGGTCGGAGAGTTTGCCGAATGGATAGGCAGATGCCGCGTAGATCAGATTCATCGCCACCATCACCAGCGGCACCAGTGCGACCGGAACGCCGCTTTGTTGCGCACGCAGCACCAGAAACGCCTCGCTGAAGCGCGCCAGCGTGAATACGGCGCCGATACCCACTACCCACCAATAAGGTGCGCCAAGACGCCTGAGATTTTCCCGGCGAATCGGATTTGAACGCTTGTTGCCTTCGTGGCGCTCGGGTTCGCGTATGCCGAACAACAGCAATGCCACGGCCATCAATCCCGGAATCACGGCGACCCAGAATACCGCCCGGAAGTCGTTGGCCCACAGCAGCATCAGACCCACTGCAAGCAGCGGGCCCAGAAATGCGCCGACGGTATCGAGAGATTGGCGCAGGCCGAATGCGGCGCCGCGCAGTTGCGGAGGTGTGATGTCGGCAACCAGCGCATCGCGCGGTGCGCCGCGTATCCCTTTGCCGACGCGATCCGCCAGGCGTGCCGTCAGCACGATGCCGATCGTGGGGGCCATTGCAAACAACGGCTTGGTCAATGCGCCCAGGGCATAGCCGAACACGGCAAGTCCCTTGCGCTTGCCCAGATAGTCGCTCAAGGGGCCGGAAAACACTTTGACGATCAGTGCCGTGGATTCGGCCAGCCCTTCAATCATGCCGACCGCAAGGACACTGGCGCCCAGCGTGGTGACCATGAACAAGGGCAGCAGGCTGTGGATCATTTCGGAGGAAATATCCATCAGCAAGCTGACGAAGCCGAGTACCCATACGCCGGCGGGAATCCGGTTCAGGGTGTTTTTTGCGATGGTAGTCATTCTCAACCTCTGGCGCAGCCGTTATGGTGTGGCAGGTGCCCGTATTGCTATGTCGATTTTCGTTCAAGCACGCTGAACAACACCGGCATGACCAGCAATACCAGCGGCAATTGCAACATCAGGCCTGCGATAATGGCGATTGCCAGCGGCTGTTGCATCGCCGAACCTTGCCCGATGGCCAGCGCCAATGGCAGCAAGGTCAGAATAGCCGCCAGCGTCGTCATGATGATCGGTCGCATCCGGTTTATTCCCGCTGCTATCAGGGCTTCGGCAAGGCCAGTCCCGGGCGGCAGGCTGAAATACTCCGAAAAATAAAATATCGCGACCTCCGTGACGATCCCGACGATCATCGTCATGCCCATCATGGCCGAGATGTTCAACTCGATGCCGGTGATCCACAGGCCGACAAACACCGCCGACAAAGACAGCAAGGGCATCAGTAAAATAGCCAGCGCGACCCGGAAGCGTTCGTAAATAAACAGCAACAGCAGAAACACCAGCGCAACTGCGGCGGCGAACACCTTCATCATGCCCTGGAAGGCAATTTGCTGCTGCTTGTATAGTCCGCCCAGTTCATAGTAAACGCCTGGCGACAGCATGCCGGGCGCGTCCATGGTCTGTTTCACATCGCGTATCACCGACCCCATGTCGCGTCCGCTGATGCGCGCCGTCACCGCCACCATGCGTTTGAAGTTTTCCCGACTGATTTGCGGTTGTCCGGAAACGCTACTGAATGACGCCACGCGTTTCAACGGGAAAAAATGACCATCCGGCGCGCGCAGCAGCAGTTGCCCCAGCTCGTTTTCGCTGCTGCGCAACGCTTCAGGCAGCCATACGCGCACACCGATCATCTTGATGCCTGCACGAATCTGCGTGGTGACTTGTCCGGTCAGTGCTTCTTGCACCATGAGCGTAACCGTTCCGGGGTCAACGCCTTCCAGCGATGCTTTGACACGGTCAACTACAATATTCAGCGCGTCTCCGGCCGGGTTGATGCCGTTGCGGATTTCCACCACGCCCTGAATTTTGGCAAGGCCGGCAGCGGTTTTCTCGGCCAGTGAGGTGAGCGCTGTCATGTCATTCGAGAATATCTTCACCTCGATCGGCTGCGGCACGGCGGTCAAATCACCGATCAGATCCTCCATCAACTGCGCCGTTTCAATATCCAGGCCCGGTACCTGCCGGGCTACCTGATTGCGAATCTCGTTCATCACCTCCTCAATCGGGGCGCGTGGTTGAGGTTTCAGGCGAATAAAAAAATCGCCCTGATTGGCCTCGGTCAGGCCGCCGCCTAACTGCGTGCCGGTGCGGCGCGAATAAGTGTCTACATTTGGATTGGCGCGAACGATCGCTTCCACCTGACGCAACAGCCGGTCGGTTTCGGTCAGCGACGTTCCCGGTTCGGAACGGTAATCCAGAATAAATCCTCCCTCGTCCATCGTCGGCATAAAGCCCGAGCCTACCTGATGGTAGGCAATCCAGCCCAGTGCCAGCACCGGCACGACCCCGATCAGCACCAGCAGCGGTTTCGCCAAAAGGCGGCGCATCAGCGCGTCATATCTTACGTGCAGCCATTCGGTTAAACGCCCGCCCTCTTTCTGGTTGGCATCTTTTTCACCCAGCAGGTGATCCGCGAGTATCGGCACGGCCAGCCAGGTCACCAAAAAGGAGATGATCAGTCCGGCCGCCATGGTCAGCGATAATGCGCGAAAGAATGCGCCGGTCACGCCATCCAGAAAAGCCAATGGCACGAAGATGATCACCGTGGAGGCGGACGAGGCAGTCAAGGGGCGCAAAAATTCGCGTGCCGCTGTCAATACACGACCGTGATGATCGTCGGATGCGCCGCGCAAACGACGCACGATATGCTCGATCATCACAATCGCATCGTCGATAATCAATCCCACCGCAGCGGCCATGCCGCCCAGCGTCATGATGTTAAAGCTCATATGGAACACATCCAGCAACACCACTGTGGCGGCCAGCACGGTGGGCACCACGACAATGGCGATCAGCATGATTTTCAAATTGCGCAGAAAAGCCAGTAGCACCAGGGCGGCCAGTCCCACGCCGATCAGAATGGCATCCCGCACGCTGGCGGCAGAGTCCACCACCAGCCGGCTTTGGTCATACCAGTTGGCCAGTTTGACGCCCTTGGGCAGGCGATAGCCATCCAGTTTAGCCTTGATGCCATCGGCAATTTGTACGCTGTTGCTGCCGGGTTGCTGATAGACCTGTACCAGTACCGCATCATGCCCGTCTGCATTGACACGTATCCACTGCGGTACCGTGCTGCGCCTGACTTCGGCCACCTCCTCCAGACGAACCAGGCCATTGCTGCCGCTCCTGAGCACTGTCTGCCGCACGTCCTCGATATTTTTCAGGCGGGTGTCGGCAATGCCAAGGTACAGCTTATAATGATCTTCCAGTCGCCCCACCGCCGTCACGACATTGGCAGCGGCCAGGGCGCGGGACACGTCAGACATCGTCAGCGCATATGACTGCAAGCGCGCCGGATCGATCATCACCTGCAATTCTTCCTGGGCGCCGCCGGCAACCTGTATGCGTGCTACTCCCGCCACGCCTGACAGCAGCGGGCGCAACTGGTATTGCCCCAGGTCATAGAGTTGCGTAAGTGACAAGGTGTCCGAGGTCAGGCTGTACGCTAAAACCGGAAACACGGTCGGATCCATGCGTTTGACCGACATCCGCGTGCCTGCGGGCAGTTGCGGCAGAAGCTGTGCGACCGCCTGGCTTATTTCTGTGGCGGCCAGCGGCATGTCGCTGCCCCAGGCAAAATTGACCGACATTTCCGCCGAACCGCGGCTGGTGGTCGAACGCACATTCTGTACACCCGGTACGCGCCTTATCGCTTCTTCCGCCAGCATGGTAACCTGAATTTCCATCTGCTCGGCGGGACGGTCACCCGCATCCAGCGTGACGACGACGCGCGGAAAATCCACATTGGGAAACAGCGCGACGGGCAGTTTGAACGCGGCGAACAGCCCCGCGACTGCCAGCATCAGCAGGAAGAACAGGATGGAGCGACGATGCGTCTGCATCCAATTAACATGAGATTCGCGCAGCGATTCGTTTGCCCCTTCCACCGCCGGGGGAAGGTTGGGATGAGGGAAACGGGCAGGGCGAGTTTGCGGGTTATTGCCCATATGGGCAATATCCATGCGAGAATCTTTTGCATCATCTGGGGCGGCACCATTGCCATGCCCGTTGGAGGTGTTCACGGCTTGGCCTCTCGCACCATCATGCCGTCCTGTAACTCATAATTGCCTGACACTACTACTTTGAGCGCACTGTCGAGCGCGCCGCTGACCGCTGTGCTGGTTTCGCGTTCCACGCCCACCGTCACAGGCACCCGCCTGGCATGACCGTTGCGTATTTGAAACAGAAAGCTGCCTTGTTCGTTGCGCAGCACGGCGGAGCGTGGCACGACCCAGGATTCCTTGTTGTCCAGCTCGATCGTGCCGCGTATTTGCATGCCGGGCAGCAGGCTGCTGGTGGCGCCCTGTAGCTCGACATCCACGTCAACCAGACGGGTGAGCGGATTGATTACACCGTGAATTTGCAATAATCTGGATGTCACGGCGGGTTGATTGCCAAACACTGACGTAATCTGTACCGGCATGCCAACGCGTAAACGTCCGACGTCTTCCGGTTCGATGCCCAGCGTGGCGCGCAATTTTCCAACCCGGGACAATTGCATGACGGGAATGCCCGATAACACTCGATCCCCCTGTTGTATTGATAACAGCGACACCACACCATCAAACGATGCGCTGATCCGTTGTGTTCCGGTTCCTGCGCCGATGCTGGTTTGCGCGGCCAGGTTAGCCTGTGCATCCTGTAATGCCTTGCGTGCAGCGGCCAGTTGCGATTGTGTGGCAAGCTGATGCGCCGCCAGATCCTCGACACGTTTCAGTTCGCTACGCGCAAAAACCGCTGTTGTCTCGGTCTGACGGAATAGCGCGGCTGCATTCGGATCGGTTACAAATTCCAGCAAGGGCTGGCCCTTTTTAACCACTTGACCTGCCAGTACATACAGGCGTGCAATCTGACCTGCGCGTGGAAAACTGATGTTTTCAGTCGCGCCGGTGGCGGGCATCGCACTGCCGTAGGCTGTCAGTCGCTCACTCATGGGCTGCCTGCGCAGGGTATCGGTTTTAATCAATACGCTGGGTGCCGCATTTTCGGGCGCGCCAACGGCGGGCAGCATCATGATCATGGACAGCAGTGCGAACAGTATTTGCATCATTATTCCTTTTTTTCCGCTAGTGCAGTTTCAGGCAACTCGCCGCCCAGCAACGTCAACAGAGCCACCCGCTGCTCCAGTAAAGTCTGTTTGATGAGGATCGCTTCAGCCTGTTTTGCCAGGCTGGCATTACGCAGACGGGTATAAATCAGGCTGTCAATGCCGCCGCTATTAAAGGCCGCCTGTGCGTTGCTCGCAGCAACCCCGAGGGCTGCTTCACCCCGTTCTGCATTGTGTAATTGCAGTTCAAGCAGTTGCTGATCCTGCAAAATCCGTGCAATCTCGGTGATGGCAGTATTGATACGCAGCTGATATTCGTCATGCAATTTTTGGCGGGTGGCCTGCGCGATCGCAATGTTGCCGCGATTGCCATTGAAAATCGGCAAGCTCAGGGTCATGCCCACGCCCTGTGTAGATACTCCGAAGGTATCGCGGGCGCGGGTCAAACCGATGTTGAGCACCGGGAACTGCGCCAGTATGGACATGCGCAAGCGCTGCTCCTGGCTTGCGTAACCGAATTCCAGCGCACGCAAATCCGGGCGACGTTGCGCCAGATGCGCGATGTTTTGTTGAATTTTTGCCTCATCCAAAGAGGGTATGTCCGCGCTACCCACCAGCAGCAGTCGGGTGTCAGGCGATAATCCCAGCAAGTCGTTGAGTGCGTGCCGATTGGTATTGGTCTGGCGCGATAAATCATTGATCGTGGTTTCCATGTTTTGCAACGCAGCCAGATCGAGATTGGCCGTATCCAGCGTTACTTCACCTAACTTGGCGGCCTGATCGGTTGCGGCATAACGTGCTGCCAGCAACTTATGTTCCTGCTGCAGGATGTCCAGCAGTTTTTGTTGCGCCATGTTGCGCACAAATAACAGCCGAGCCTGACTTACGACTTGCCACTCCTGCCACAGCAAATTGAGATCGGTCTGCTGCACAGTCGCTTGCGCTGCGCGCTTGCCGGCCGAGTGTGTCAGCAACCCGTTCACGTTATAACTCAGTCCTAAATTAAACCCGTTGATGCTGCCTGAATCGGCGTTGCGTGGCGAATCACGTGCTATTCCCAGTTGCGGGTCCGGCAATAAGCCGGCAGCAAAAGCCTGGGCATGACTGATGCCCAAATCATCCCGGGCAATCTTGAGTTGTGGATTGTTCGCGACGGCCAGCATTGCCACCTCGGTCATATCCAGTCCGTCGTCAGGATCAAACGGATGAGCAGCCAGTTCGGGCAATGGCATATCCGCAGCATTGACAATAATATGCGAAATGTCACGGCTGGTATTGGACCGTGTGTTGAGCGGAGAAGGGTGATAAGCAGCACATCCGGTCAATCCGGCAGCAAATAGTAATGAAATATATTTTTGCATCGGCGTTTTATTGAATAAATATTTATGCGCTCTATCAAATTTTCATGGATATAGGGCGATCACCAAGTCACGCCTGGTCGTAAAGATAACGATCGACTATTAGCTCAGAATTAGCGGGCTGTTTGAGGAGAATTGCACTATGGCGGATATTGCGCTTTTTGTTAAAAAGCGCGACAAGCCGTACGCGATCATGAGGGCGTTATTGGCCCTGGATGGAAGATTGTTCGCGCTGCTTTCCGCACGCTATATTCAAAAGCGCCTCTTCAGCGCTGTCATGCTGAACGACGGCCCATTTTTCGGAGGTATTGTTGCTGTAAATCAAGTCGCCGCTTGCCATATTGCCCGCATGAGCAGACATGGCGATAACTCTGGATTTTTTGTCCCGGCAGGCATATTCCCGTCTGATTTTCATCGATAAATAAGTCAGGTCTCCGAAACTGCGCGGCGTTTTTAAATCGAACAGCCCCCACATTTTGGTATGTCCGCCATGTTGAGTGCGATTTGTATCGACGTAGGCAGTTTCGTCATTGTTGTCACCTATGCGTTGCCATTCGGCAGAGGCTGTTGTGGCAAACGTCGCGAGTATCAGTATCGGCAGGTAATTGCGCATGAGTGAGCATCAAAAAATCGACAAGTGTTAAACACTACCACCAAATGCTGATTGTGATCGCGTTTGACGAAAAAAAATCATCATTCACGCAGCGTCGTGGTGCGGTAGTTCAGGTATATTGCAAGACTACATATATAGTTGGCGAGATGTTTGATGCCATCCTGGCGGGAGAATAAATGATGAGCAACGTGGTCGACTCAATTTTGCAATACAACGCCGGTCGCGAACCGGAGCGGCTTGCCCTGAAATACCGTGCCATCCGGCAGGATCCGTTTTCCTTCATGCGGGGTACCTGTCATCTGTACTACAGTGACTGGCCGGTTTTGGACGCGCAACTTAACGATGCGCCGCTGGCCTGGATTTGTGGCGATTTGCACCTTGAGAACTTTGGTTGTTACAAAGGTGACAATCGTCTGGTCTATTTTGACCTGAATGATTTCGACGAGGCGGTGCTTGCCCCGGCAACATGGGAGCTGGCTCGCTGGCTGACGAGCATACTGGTGGCGGCCCAATCCTTGAAGTTACCTGAGGTTGATGCCTTGTCACTGTGCCGGATCGGCTTGGACAGCTATGCTGCGGCCTTGAGGTCAGGCAAGGGCAGATGGCTGGAACGTGAAACCGCAAAAGGTATGGTACGCAACTTGCTTGATCCCATGACATTGCGAAGCAGAAAGACTTTTCTGGACAGCCGGACTTCAGTGCGCAAGGGGAAGCGCAGTATCACCGTTGATAAAAAACGTGCGCTTGCATTAAAGCCTGAAGAAAAGGCAGAGCTCATGGCCTTTGTTGAGACGTATGCCAGTGAACAGCCCAAGCCGGACTTTTATCGTCCCCTGGATGCGGCAAGGCGTATTGCCGGAACCGGCAGCCTGGGCGTCGCACGATATGTGATCCTGATCGAGGGTCGAGGCGGACCGGATGAAAATTTTCTGCTGGACCTTAAACAGGCCGTGCCCAGCGCGCTGACGCCGTATGTCGTGCACAAGCAGCCTGAATGGACAAGTGAGGCGCATCGTGTTGCCAGTGTACAGCGCTGGGCGCAAGCCATCTCGCCGGCATTTCTGTCGGCGGTGAGCTTTGCCGGTAAGCCCTTCTTGTTTAAAGGGCTGCAACCGACTCAGGACAGGCTGGCGCTGGAAGGATGGAAGGGCAAGCTGGGGCGGTTGGAGCAGGTGGTGTGCAGCATGGGTGAAATTGTGGCATGGAGTCATTTGCGCAGCGGCGGCAGGAGTGGATCGGCCATCGCGGATGAATGGATCGCCTTTGGCGACAGGCGCGACTGGCAGGCTCCCTTGCTTGCGCTTGCCAGGCGTCAGGCTGCAAAAAATGAATCCGACTGGGAAAAATATGCCAGGGAATATGATCGTTCAAGGAAGTCCTGGCTTTAAACTTTAAACGGTTCAGGCTGTGGCATGTCTGTAAAGCAGGATTCTGTTACAATTGTTCGGGAGCACACGATGTGCAGAAACGCAGATGGCGACATTTAGCGGTGTGGCTATTATTTCGCGGGTTGCTTCAACGACTCGGATAGATGCAGCGTTTCTCACATGGTCGCAACCTATTTAAATTTAAATTCAAGGAAATACAGCATGCCCAGCGTAGAAACAGTGAGCGCGTTAGAACGTCGCCTGAACGCAACTATTCCCCAGCAAGCCGTCCGTGGTGAGGTGGCTGCCCGCTTGAAGCGCATCGGACGCACCGCGAAAATCGCGGGATTCCGCCCGGGCAAGATTCCCGGAAAGATACTCGAACAGCATTACGGTATGGAAGCGCGTCAGGAAGCACTGGGCGAGGCTTTGCAGAAATCGTTTTTTGCTGCCGTTCAGGCTCAGGAATTGAAAGTGGCCGGCGATCCTGAGTTCACCGTAAAAACCAACGATTGGAATGCCGATGAAATCGAATACAGCGCAACTTTCGAGGTATATCCCGAAGTGGTGTTGGGCGATGTCACAGGGCAATCGCTCGTGCGTTCGATCTACGAGTTGAGCCAGGCGGATGTGGATAACACGATCGCCACGCTGCGCAAGCAGCGCGCGAGCTATGCAGCGGTGACCCGTGCAGCACAAAACGACGATAACGTTGTGATCGACTTTGTCGGCATGCTGGATGGCGTGGTGTTCCAGGGGGGCGAGGCGAAGGATTATCCGGTTACGCTGGGTTCGGGGCGCATGATGCCCGAGTTTGAAGCGGCTATCACCGGCATGAAAGTCGGCGAGATTAAAGTATTCGAGATGACTTTCCCGGAAAATTACCACGGTAAGGATGTGGCGGGCAAGCAGGTGACTTTTACCATCACGCTGAACAGCGTAGAAGGTCCGATATTGCCGGAAATCGATGCGGAATTTGCAAAATCGGTCGGCATCAATGATGGCGATGTGACCCGTCTGGAAGATGAAATCCGCAGCAATTTGTCGCGTGAAGTGATGCGCCGCTTGAAGGGTCGCAACAAGGACGCGGCGATGGATGTCTTGTTGAGCGTTGCACAGTTTGATTTGCCCCGCTCATTGGTGCAATGGGAAATGCAGCGCCTGATGGAGCAGACTGCACAGGAGATGGAGCAGCGAGGCATGGCGAAGAAGGGTATGCAATTGCCGCCTGAATTGTTCCGTGAACGTGCCGAAAAGCGCGTCAAGCTGGGGCTGATTCTGGCCGACCTGGTGGAAAAGTTTGACTTGCGGGCTCAGCCGGAAAAGGTCAGGGCGCTGGTGGAAGATTATGCACAGAGCTTTGAGCATCCTGAAGAAGTGGTGCGCTGGCATTATGCCGATCCGGCACGTTATCAGGAAATCGAGAATCTGGTGCTGGAAGAAAATGTGGTGGATTGGGTGTTGGCCCGCGCCAAAGTTGCCGACAAGGCGCTGGATTTTTCTGAATTGATGGGGAATTAACATGCATTACGACGAAAGACCTTTGTCCCTGCACCGGCAAGAACCGCAAAATATCGGCATGATACCGATGGTGGTAGAAACCAGTGGGCGCGGCGAGCGAGCCTATGACATTTATTCGCGCCTGCTCAAGGAGCGCTTGGTGTTTCTGGTCGGCGAAGTGAACGATCACAGCGCAAATCTGATCGTGGCGCAGATGTTGTTTCTGGAATCGGAGAATCCGGACAAGGATATACATTTGTACATTAACTCGCCGGGCGGTTCGGTCACCGCAGGCATGGCGATCTATGACACCATGCAGTTCATCAAGCCGGCCGTCAGTACGCTGTGCATAGGTCAGGCCGCCAGCATGGGTGCGTTTTTGCTGACTGCGGGTGAGAAGGGCAAGCGTTTCTGCCTGCCCAATTCGCGCGTGATGATTCATCAGCCGCTGGGTGGTTTTCGCGGGCAGGCTTCCGACATCGAAATTCATGCGCGTGAAATTTTATATCTGAAACAGAAGCTGAATCAGATGCTGGCGCACCATACCGGACAGACGGTAGAAGCGATTGAGCGCGATACGGATCGCGACAACTTCCTGAGCGCTGAAGATGCCGTAAAATATGGCCTGGTTGATCAGGTGCTGGATAAGCGTGTTTAACGATAACTTGATGGAGGGTTAAAATGGCTATCGATAAAAAATCAGGCGAAAAGCTGCTTTACTGCTCATTTTGCGGCAAGAGTCAGCATGAGGTGCGCAAGTTGATCGCAGGGCCCTCGGTATTCGTGTGCGATGAATGCATTACCTTGTGCAATGACATCATGCGCGAGGAAATTCAGGGTGATAGCACTAAGGGTGACAAATCCGATTTGCCGGTTCCCAAGGAGATTTGCGGAACACTGGATGAGTATGTGATCGGTCAGGAACGCGCCAAGCGCATTCTGTCGGTGGCGGTTTATAACCACTACAAGCGTTTGAAGTGCAACACGAATGACGGTGTGGAGTTGTCCAAGAGCAATATCCTGCTGGTAGGGCCTACCGGTTCCGGTAAAACGTTGCTGGCGCAGACGCTGGCGCGCATGCTGGATGTGCCGTTTGTGATGGCGGATGCGACGACGCTGACGGAAGCCGGTTATGTGGGTGAGGACGTCGAAAATATCATCCAGAAGCTGTTGCAGGCCTGTGACTACAATGTCGAGAAGGCGCAGCGCGGCATCGTGTATGTGGATGAAATCGACAAGATTTCGCGCAAGTCGGACAATCCGTCGATCACTCGCGATGTTTCGGGTGAAGGCGTGCAGCAGGCGTTGCTCAAGCTGATTGAAGGCACCAAGGCCTCGATTCCCCCGCAAGGCGGACGCAAGCACCCGAACACCGAGTTTCTGCAGGTGGATACCACCAATATCCTGTTTATTTGCGGCGGTGCGTTCGATGGCCTGGAAAAGATCATTCGTAACCGCTCCTCCAAGGCGGGTATCGGTTTTGGCGCGACCATCCGTTCCGTGGACGAACGCAAAACGGGTGAAACGTTGCGCGATGTGGAGCCCGAGGATCTGGTCAAGTTCGGTCTGATTCCCGAATTTGTCGGACGTCTGCCGGTAGTGGCTACACTCGAAGAGCTGGATGAGGCCGCCATGAAGCAGATTCTCACCGAGCCCAAGAATGCGCTGACCAAGCAGTATCAGAAGCTGTTTGCAATGGAAGGCGTCGATCTGGAGTTTCGTGAAAACGCGCTGTTGGCGATTGCCAAAAAGGCCTTGTCGCGTAAAACCGGTGCACGGGGTCTGCGTTCGATTCTGGAACAGGCGCTGCTGGATGTGATGTTCGATCTGCCATCCATGGATAATGTCAGTAAGGTGGTATTGGACGAAGCAGGGGCGGCGGGTGAAATCAAACCCATTATTGTCTATGCGGATACGCCCAAGGCGGCCTGATTCATTCGGTACGGCAACGAGTTTGAAAAACCGGCATTCGTCCGGTTTTTCAAAAAAGTTTGTTTATCTAGTCCAGCGGGGATTGAATTGCCTCAGACTATCCCCATCTAGCAATCCTGACTACGAATAGGTTATTGCCATGTCCAAACGAGATACCCCAATTGAGCTTCATCCACTGTTACCTTTGCGCGATGTGGTTGTATTCCCGCATATGGTTATTCCGCTGTTTGTCGGACGTGCCAAGTCGATCAAGGCGCTGGAGCTGGCGATGGAAGCCGGTAAATCCATCGTGCTGGTCGCACAAAAAACCGCCTCCAAGGATGATCCGGGAACGGAAGATCTGTTTACCATCGGCAG
>JAJXTL010000067.1 GCA_021783855.1 Pseudomonadota bacterium | reverse complement strand
AATCATCTCGATGAGGCAAAAACCTTCATCAATTGAGTTGAACAGTGTGTAATAACGCTCCGTGCTATCGCCCAGCTTTGCCATCATCCGCTGTTGGATGCCTGCATTGCTCTTGAGCACTTGTGCCACAACCTCGAATTCAGCGAAGGCATTCCGGGGCGCGGGCCGATCATCGCTGCGTAATGGATCGTGGGCTATCGCCAGCAATCGTGTGGTGGCAAAGCTGAATTGCCGGTAAAACACGAAAACCAGCAAAGTGGTCAGCGCCGTGGCAAGCAGGATTATTCCGACCAGCAAGCCCACGGGTTTCATCACCGGGGCATAAAGCACGCTCACCGGGATGCCGATCAGGACCGTCCAGTCAGTGCCGGGAACCCGTTTGAACACATCCAATATAGGAAAACCTTCGACCGACTTGTTGTAGATATTTCCGCTCACGAATCGGCTGGCGGCATCAACCATTTCAGGCCGAGTGGATTTGCCTATCCATTGATCCTGATCCTTGCTGCGCGCAATGAAAACGCCATGTTCGTCGATCAATCCTGTCAGCCAGTCTTCTGGCAGCTCTATTTGCGACAAAGTTTTTGCGATGTCTCTAGCATCGACGGATAGGGTAATGACGCGCAAGCCGTCCCTAGTCGAAACTGGCGCGTCCACAGTAATCAAATAATTGCCCGCCAACTTGTCGAAGAAGACTTCGGATGCGTGAGGGCTGCCGCTGGCTATCGCTTTGCGCACCGAGTCCATAGCTTTCAGTTGCGGCAGTTTCGCTCCCAGGGGCAGCCGCGTGGTCAGAAATTGATTGCCGTCGCCATCTGCGAGTGTGACGTTGTATCTTTCAATTGCCGAAAGATCTTTGGCCACCCGATAGAAAGCAGCAAGGTCGTCCTTGCCGAGAGGAAGTCGCGAGAGCACTGAAATTGCTGCTAACATGTTTTTCAGCTGATTACCCATGCTCTCTGCGGAGGCAGCTGCCAAGTTGCGCGCTTCCTTTTCCTGGCTTTCAATGAGTTGTTGTGCCGACCACAAAGCCACCCCCAGTCCCGTCAGCATGCCGGGCAAGATAATGGCCATGATAAAAAACCAGAAAAAGTGGCGAAGCGGCCGTAGCGGCGTATTCAAAGGTGGGTCGTTTTTATCATTTACCATTAGTCTCTTTCGTCTGCGAGGTACAGTCACGACACTCTTGAGTATCACATCTAGTCCCTCGACTGGATGTGATCTTGGAGCCGTTATCAAAATAGCTTCAAGAGTCTGACATCTCGCTCGCCAATAAACCAAGAGATGATTTCAATAGAAATGTTACAAATCATGGCAAACGGCAACACTATACTGTTAGATTTCGGAATTTAGTTGATATTGAACTATGTGCCAAAATTTGTGCTTCGCAAGTGGCAGCTTTCCGGCAACGAGTTAGCAAGACGGGCTGACTGGAATGGGTCGGGAACAGAACTTCATGATGGTCTGCTTCCGGGCAGCGAAAATTTAAGTTCCGATCAAAAAATTGGATGCCGGATAGCTGACCTTCGCGAATAGCAGAAATCGAGACGTTGCAGCCCTTCGACTTTATCGAAATGAGATATTCAGCAGTCAACGATCTCCCTGCACATGTGTCAAATTTGATCGGCGTCAATAGACTGGGGTTGAATGGTCGCTAACGTGCCGATTGAGGTGCAGGGGCTGGAAATTCCACCCCCGCTTAGTCCGTCACCCACAACGAAGACCGGATCATAAGCTCATTATTTTGGTATCACTGCCCCGGTTTAAGAATGACCTTGGTCCACCCCTCCTTGCGTGCATCAAAGTTTTTGTATGCTTCGGCCGCCCGGTCGAGTGGCAGTTCGTGCGAGATGATGAAGGACGGTTTAGCTTTTCCCGCTGCGATCAGCTTACACAACTTGCGGTTGTATGCTTTTACATTGGCCTGGCCAGTCCCGATGTGCTGGCCCTTGCTCCAAAACTGGCCAAAGTCGAACGCAATCTGACCATGCTTGGCCAATTTATCTTTGGCGTGAGGGTCTTCCGGTACGAAAACCCCCACCACCCCGATACCGCCAGTCGGGCGCACGGTTTTCACTAGATTGTTCATCGTCAGGTTCGGCACCTCATGCCCTTTGTGGTCACAGCATTGATAGCCCACGCATTCGCAGCCCCGATCCGCTCCTTGGCCGGCGGTCAGCGCCATGACCTGTTCCACACCAGATCCATCCGAGTCATCGACCGCAATAGCACCTATTTTTTCTGCCAATGCCAGTCGGTCCTTGTGCATGTCCACGACCATGACCTTGCTGGCCCCTTTGATGATCGATGAGTACGCCGCCATAAGACCGACCGGCCCAGCGCCGTAAATGACAACCGAATCGCCTGCTTGCACGCCTGCGAGCTCGGTGGCGTGATATCCCGTCGGAAAGATATCGGATAACATAACGTAATCATTTTCATTTTCCTCAGCATCGGGCGGGAGCACCAGACAGTTGAAGTCGGCATAGGGCACACGTAATAGCTCTGCCTGTCCACCACTGTATGGCCCCATGCCTGCGAAGCCATACGCTGCGCCCGCGTTGCCGGGGTTGGCGATGAGACAGAACCCTGTGAGCCCACGCTCGCAATTTTCACAAAAACCACAAGAAATATTGAATGGCATGCAGACCCGATCTCCCAGTTTGACGCGGTCAACCGCGCTGCCGATCTCGATGACCGTTCCAAGATTCTCATGCCCGAATATTCGGCCGGCCTCCATATCAGTCCGGCCTTCATACATATGCAGATCAGATCCGCAAATGTTTGTGGTCGTGATTTTCACAAGCACATCGGTTGCTTTTTCAATCTTGGCATCCGGGACATTTTTGACGACTACGTCGCGAGGACCTTTATAAACGACTGCTTTCATGAGGATTCTCCTTTATTAATAGAAGTTTTTCGTTGACACCTATAAGGTGTGTTCCATTTTTATCTCCATGGTCAAAATTTAAAGAGGTCGTGCATTTCGGCAAAAACTGCAGCGACAAATTTGATTCGTCGTGAACATTGTCCATTGCATACAAAATGTTGTATGTGTGCTGGCGTACGTAATGCGAAAAACGTGATCGACAGCCAACTATGTGTCAACATGACCTGAGCAGCAGCCATGTGATCGAAAGCGTGGCGCACCATCCGTGCACCCTCATCAGACCGGTCCGTTCAAACAGTCATAGGAGCAATCATGACCTCCAGCCATTACCTGCTGGCGGCATCGCTCTGACGGTGATGGCTGTAAACTATTTGGGGCGTTTACTCATGTCAAAATCCAATTATTCTGTTTTTCTAAGTCATTGATTATACTAGGAATATTTTGGACGATGCTAATATAATCAAGGGGTTATGTTACGTTGATTAAAATTCGATCCGTTGTTTAGCTGGCTTGGTTTCAACAGCGGGTATCCACTTCTCGTACCTAATTTCTTGCCGTGTGCGTCACCGCACAGAACTGCTATGGCTTTGCAACGTATTGTGGCAGCTCACGGTGAATAAGAATTTTCTTATGGCAAATGGATGATTTACCAATCGGTGGCTTGCAAAGTTAACTGAACAACAACTAAGAAAAACAATCATGTCTATTCGTATCGACGATATCGCTCCAGACTTCACTGTGAATTCCACAGCCGGCAAGATCAAACTTCACGATTGGATCGGTGATAGCTATGCCATCCTGTTTTCACATCCAAAAGATTTTACACCTGTGTGTACCACCGAATTTGGTGCAGTTGCTCAGCTTGTGCCTGAATTTGCCAAACGCAATACCAAGGTCATGGGCGTATCCGTGGACAACGTTGAAGAGCACATAAAATGGAAGCACGATATCGAAGCCTTTGCTGGCGCTCCTGCAGACTTTCCGATTATCGACGACACTTCTTTATATGTATCCAAACTGTATGACATGCTGCCAGCTGGTGTCTATCTAGCCGAGAATCGTACGCCTGCCAACACCGCTACTGTGCGGACTGTGTTTATCATCGGTCCTGACAAAAAGGTTCGCCTAACCATGTCATATCCGATGTCTGTAGGTCGCAACTTCGCTGAGATTTTACGTGCCTTGGATGCTATCCAGATCACTGACGGAGCACCAATCGCAACACCCGCTAACTGGGTTCCCGGTCAGGACGTGATTGTGGGACTAAGTCTGAACGATGAGCAGGCTAAAGAAAAGTTCGGGAATATCAATATTAAGCTGCCTTATTTGCGATTTACGAAAGCCCCGAAAAAGTAGAAAGGTGATCAGAGTCAAAGCCAACACGAATTAAAAGGTATGGGCGTATTTAAACGTGTTTACGACGCCCTGGTTTTGGAGTTGAATAACTGAAGCTAATGATCTGTAGTATTTACTAATAAAGGAATGGCTATGTATAGTTCAGGAATGTTTGATAGTGGCTTGGTCATAATATTGATGTGGCTGATTCCTATCTTGTTGGTTGTTGCGGCCATTGTATTTTTGACCAAGCGGCCTGGATTTGGCCCCAATAAGAAAACTAAGAAAACTTTCCCCGACAACCTCAAGTAAAGAAATTCCCACGGCGTTCACGACCGATAAAGTGGAGCTTGTTCATGAAACAACTGAAACTTTTCCGCATTCGTTCTGGCCTTGGCGTTGCTAGGCGCGGGGACGCCCGACTGGAGCTCAAGCTCGGTGGGCCCAGAGCGAAGTGGGAACTCAACAACAAGTGCATGAAGTTGCGTGGAGCTTTGGCGCGTGTGCCGAATCCGTACCCAGCGATGCCCTCGGTATTGGCTGCGCTTGATGATCTTTTAGGGATTAACGGTGGGTCGATTGAATGGGGTTCCCTCAACAGTGGGACACATGATTCCCAACGTGACAATGAGTTTGACCGAGCGACCGTGCGACGAATTGTCAATGCGTGCCAAACTTTCAAGCCCTGGTCGCCGTTATAAATTTAAACTCAATCCATAAACAATCTCGTTCAAGACTTTATTGTTTTGCACTTTCTCGCCATTCAAGACTGTTCTGTTCAAGACCGTCACGAAACAAACGTCCTGTGTTACCAGCCCGATTCGCGTTCCGCCGTCGCACTGATCTTGTGTATGCTCAAATCCGCGCCGATAAACTCTTCTTCCGCATCAAGGCGTATGCCTACGGTTTTCTTGATCAAGCCGTACACCAGATAACCCCCGACAAAAGCGATCGTAATACCCAGCAAGGTACCGATGATCTGCGAGACAAGGCTCACACCGCCGATGCCGCCGAACGCCTTGAGACCGAAAATACCCGCAGCGATTCCGCCCCATGCGCCGCACAGGCCGTGTAGCGGCCACACACCGAGCACATCATCGATTTTCCAGCGGTTTTGCGTCCAGGTAAACATCACCACAAACAACCCTCCTGCCACGCCACCCACAACCAGCGCGCCGATAGGGTGCATCAAATCCGACCCTGCACACACTGCCACCAGTCCTGCCAGCGGGCCGTTGTGCACGAAACCGGGATCGTTCTTGCCTGCCCACAAGGCGACGAGCGTGCCGCCCACCATCGCCATCAGCGAATTCACCGCGACCAAGCCGCTGATGTTACTGATCGTCTGCGCCGACATCACATTGAAGCCGAACCAACCCACCGTGAGTATCCATGCCCCCAGCGCCAGAAACGGGATGCTGGAGGGCGGATGCGCCGATATTTGTCCTTCCTTGTTGTAGCGTCCGCGCCGTGCACCGAGCAGGAGTACGGCAGCCAGACCTATCCAGCCACCCACCGCATGCACCACTACGGAACCTGCAAAATCGTGGAACTCGGCACCGAAACTACTATGCAGCCAGTCCTGAATGCCGAAACGGTGGTTCCAGGCGATGCCTTCGAAGAACGGATAAATGAAACCGACCAGCATGAAGGTCGCCGCCATCTGCGGATGAAACCTTGCGCGCTCCGCGATACCGCCCGAGACGATGGCAGGAATAGCTGCCGCAAAGGTCAGTAAAAAGAAGAATTTGACCAGCTCGTAACCGCTTTTTTGCGTCAGCGCTTCGGCGCCATTGAAAAAGTTCACGCCGTAGGCAATGACATAGCCGATAAAAAAATAGGCCAGCGTGGAAACCGCGAAATCAGCCAGAATTTTGACCAGCGCGTTGACCTGGTTTTTCTTGCGCACCGTCCCCAGTTCGAGAAATGCAAATCCCGCATGCATGGCCAGCACCATGATGGCGCCCAACAAAATAAACAACACATCATTACTGGTCTTTAAATTTTCCATACTCGCTTTCCATCCTGCATATTTCTCGCTGTTTCAGGGAAAACCTGCGCTTGCATGCTCCCTAGTCAGACAAAACGCGCCATCTTGGTGCGCGTCAGTCACCCAACCGTGAAAAATACACCAAAATGGTGCACAAAGTCAAACCTGCCAGTCTTTCAGATATTTTTCCAGCCAGAAGATGCCTATGATGGTTTTGCTTTCATTGATCCTGCCCTCGCGCACCCATGCAATCGCATCAGCCAGCGACAGTTCAAACACTTCCAGAAATTCTCCATCATCCAGCTTGCGCTGCTGTTTTGTCAGCCCGCGCGCCAGGTAATACTCAATGTGTTCATCGCCATAGCCGATGCACGGATAAGTTGTGGTCAGGTGTATCCATTCACTCGCAACATAGCCGGTCTCTTCGAGCAGTTCGCGCTGCCCTGTTACCAGAGGGTCTTCCTGATGATCGATCTTGCCTGCGGGTATCTCGAAGAATTCACGCCTCGGGCCATAGCGGTACTGACGCTCCATGATCAGCTTGCCATTGTCCAACAATGCCAGCACGGCAACCGCACCGGGATGCGTGATGTATTCGCGCACGCTGACCCCGCCGTCGGGCAGACGCACAGTGTCCCGGCGCACATGCAACAGGCAACCGTCATAGACTGCGCTGGACTCAATACAGGTTTCCTGCAAATCCACAACATCTCCCAAATAAAAACTCCCGCCTTGTGCGGGAGTATTCAAGGTTTCATTATAAGTCTAATGCAGCAGCAGCGATTGTTGCACCGAAACGGCACAAATTGACATCAAGGTGCCGGGCATCAGTCCGAGGATTAATACCCCCGCGCCGTTGAGCGTCATCAAGAGTCCGGTGTCGGACTCGACAACGATGGGCACATGGCTTTCCGGCGCATCAAAATACATCAGCTTGATGATGCGCAAATAATAGAACGCGCCGATCAGCGAGAACATCACGGCAACCACGGCCAACCAGGTGTGTCCGGTTTGAACGATGGCATTGAGCACAGCGAACTTGGCGTAGAAACCCACCGTCGGCGGTATGCCCGCCATGGAGAGCATCAGCAACATCATCATGAAAGCAAGCCACGGACTGCGCTGATTAAGCCCCTTGAAGTCATTCAGCGTATCGGCTTCAAAACCTGCGCGTGACAGCATCATGATCATGCCGAACGCACCTAGCGACATGATCATATACACCACGGTGTAGAACATCGCAGAACCATAACCTTCGATTCCGCCGCTGATGAATCCCAGCAGCATGAAGCCCATGTGGGTGATCGTCGAATAGGCGAACATGCGCTTCAGGTTGGTTTGCGCAATGGCTGACAAATTACCCAGCGCCATGGATGCGATGGCAAGCACAATCAGCATCCCCGACCAGTCGGTGACCAGGCCCTGCAAACCCTCGACAAGGATGCGCGCCGTGAAGGCAAAGGCGGCAAGCTTGGGAACGGAACCGATCAGCATCGTCATGGCAGTTGGCGCGCCGTGATAGACATCGGGCACCCACATGTGAAAGGGAACCACGCCCAGCTTGAATGCCAGGCCGGAGAGGATAAACACCAGACCAAACGCCAGCAAAGGTTTATTTTGTACCCCCTGCTGAAGGGCATGCGAAATCACACCCAGCTCCAGAGAGCCGGTTGCGCCATACAGCATGGACATGCCGTACAGCAACAGGCCGGATGCCAGCGCACCCAGCACAAAGTATTTCATCGCGGCTTCAGTCGCAATCGCCGAATCGCGTTGCAGGGCAACCATGGCGTACAGACTCAGGGAGAGCAGTTCAAGTCCGAGGTACAGGGTCAGGAAATGATTGGCCGAAATCATCACATTCATGCCGAGCAATGAAAACAACGCCAGCACCAGAAATTCGCCGGTAAACAGCCCGCGCAGCATCAGATACTGACGTGAATAAACCAGCATCATGGACATGCCCAGATAGCTCAGCATTTTCAGGACATCCGACATCAGGTCATCCACGTACATGCCGTGAAAAGCGTAGTACACGCCGTTTTCGTGCGTGCCGACCGTGATCAGCGAACAACCCAGCAGGGTAAGCTGAACCAGCAGGTAAGTATATATTTTGCTGCTTTTCGCCAGCAATAGATCCACGATCAGGATAAAACACACCATCACCAGCAAGAAAATTTCCGCCGCGACGGGTATCAGATTGGCCATCAAATTCATATTAACCTCAAAAAATCAGTCGTTAGTGACTAGTCGTTAGACTTTAGTTTTGACTCGCTAGACATCAGTAACAGTGCGCAGTTGAATTAACTAGTGACGAGCGACTAACGTCTAACAACTGTATTTATCATAACGGCAACTTGGATTGCGCGACATGCACCAGCAAGTCATTCACTGACGTATGCAAAATTTCCGCAAACGGCAGCGGATAAACACCCATACCCAGCACGAAGATGGCCAGAATCGACATGATCAATATTTCACGCGCATTGATGTCGGTCAATTCTGCAACATGGTGATTGGTCACCGCACCGAAAATGACACGTTTGTACATCCAGAGGGTGTAGGCCGCACCGAACACCAGGGTGCTGGCTGCCGCAAAGGCGTACCAGAAATTCACCTTGATCACGCCCATCAGCACCATGAATTCACCGACGAAGGCACTGGTACCCGGCAAACCACTGTTGGCCATGGCAAACAGCATGAAGAATGCTGCAAATACCGGCATTTTGTTGGCGACACCGCCGTAATCGGCAATTTTCCTCGAATGCATGCGGTCGTACAGCACGCCGATACACAGGAACAATGCGCCTGCCACAAAACCGTGCGACAACATCTGCAACAGCGCACCTTCCAAGCCGTAGGCATTGAAAATGAATAAACCCAGGGTAACGAAACCCATATGCGAAATGGACGAGTAGGCGACAAGCTTTTTCATGTCAGACTGCATCAGCGCCACCAGACCGATATAGACGATCGCGATCAGCGACAGCGCAATCATGAAGCCTGCCATCTTGTGGCTCGCATCCGGGGTAATCGGCATGGAGAAACGCAAAAACCCGTAGGCACCCACCTTCAGCATGATCGCCGCCAGCACCACGGAACCGCCTGTCGGCGCTTCAACGTGCGCGTCCGGCAACCAGGTGTGCAACGGAAACATCGGCACCTTGACCGCAAAAGCGAAGAAAAATGCGATAAAAATCAAAATCTGTGCGGTCATCGGAATGGCTACCCGATGAAAATCCAGAATTGCGAAACTGCCGCCCGAGATGTTGTACAGGTAAATCAGCGCAACCAGCATCAACAGCGAGCCCAGCAAGGTGTACAGGAAGAACTTCATGGTCGCGTAGATACGGTTAGGCCCGCCCCACACCCCGATGATAATGAACATCGGAATCAGCATCGCCTCCCAGAACACGTAAAACAGGATGGAATCCAGCGCCGAAAACACGCCGTTCACGACTCCCGACATCACGAGGAAGGCTGCCATGTATTGCGCAACGCGCTTCTCGATCACGCGCCAGCCGGCGAGCACCACGATCACTGTAAAAAAACTGTTCAGCAGGATAAATAGCATGGAAATGCCATCGACGCCCAGATAATAGTGAATATTGAAGCGGTTGATCCAGTCGTGCAGTTCGACGAACTGCATGTTGCTGGTTGTGGTATCAAAGCCGGTGTAAAGCGGCAGGGTAACCAGAAAACCCAGCACGCTGCCGACCAGCGCCAGCAGGCGAGCCAGCGGCGCATTTTTATCATCGCCGGTTGCCAGAACCAGTATGCCGAACAGAATCGGCAACCAGATCGCGACGCTAATTACAGGTAATCCAAAAATCATACTGTATTTCCTTTAATCATGAAGCTGAAAGTTGGAAGCAGGCAGCAGTAAAGTGGAAAACCCGACCCCAACTCACCACTCGCCACTCACTACGATTAAAACCAGTTTCGTATCGTCAACAAGATGAACACGCCCACTATCATGGTGAACGCGTAATGATAAATATAGCCTGACTGGAATCTGCGCACCACACCGGAAATTCTGCCCACCAGATTGGCCGAACCATTCACCATCAATCCGTCGATCAGCAACTTGTCGGCAAATTGCCCCAGGAAACTGCTCAGACCCCGCGCGCCGCCTGCATAGAACCAGTCATTGAAACGGTCAAAGTAATACTTGTTGTCCAGCAAAGTATAGATCCACTGAAAACGCTTCTGTATTGCTGCCGGAATATCAGGGCGCTTGATGTAAAACCACCAGGCGCAGACCACACCGGCCAGCGCCAGCCAGAAAGGCAACTCCTGCATGTCGTGAAACACCATTGCAAACGGCCCCTTAAAGTCGTCATGCAGTTCGCGCATCACGTCGTGGTTTTGGGCGATATAAATGGCATCCCTGAAATAGCCGCCAAACAGCATGGGTTCGATCACGAAATAGCCGATCGCCACAGACGGGATCGCCAGCAATATCAGCGGCAGCGTGACAACCCATGATGACTCATGAGGCTTCTGGCCGGGCGCCAGACCGTGATGCTCATGCTCGTCATGTGCTATCGCATGTTCTGCGCTCAGAACTGACGAAGGATCATGCGCACTATGCGTTTCATGAACAGCGTGCTTGCGGTCCTCTGTCTGCTGATGTCCGAAACGCTCCTTGCCGTGGAATACCAGAAAGTACATGCGGAAGGAATAAAACGCCGTGACAAATACGCCGGCCACTACTGCAAAATAGGCAAAACCTGAACCCGGCAGGTGCGACAATCCGACAGCTTCGATGATGCTTTCCTTGGAGTAGAATCCTGAGAAAAACGGAGTTCCGATCAGCGCCAATGAACCGATCAGCGAGGTGATCCAGGTAATCGGCATGTATTTTCTCAAGCCCCCCATGTTGCGAATGTCCTGATCATGGTGCATGCCGATAATCACGCTACCGGCGCCGAGGAACAGCAGTGCCTTGAAAAAGGCATGCGTCATCAGGTGGAATATGGCCACCGGGTAGGCCGACGCACCCAGCGCGACCGTCATATAACCCAGTTGCGACAGGGTGGAGTAGGCAATCACGCGCTTGATGTCGTTCTGGATGATGCCTAAAAAACCCATGAACAGCGCGGTGATCGCGCCGATGATCATCACGAACGACAGCGCGGTATCCGACAACTCAAACAACGGCGACATGCGCGCCACCATGAAGATACCGGCAGTCACCATGGTTGCCGCATGGATCAGCGCTGAAATCGGCGTCGGACCTTCCATCGAATCCGGCAGCCAGACATGCAGCGGAAACTGTGCAGACTTGCCCATCGCGCCGATAAACAGCAGGATGCAGATTGCGGTCAGCAGGTTGACCGACATGCCGGCTATCGGCGCCATATCGTTCGCATGCCCGGCCACATTGGCGAACACGGCAGCGTAATCCAGCGTACCGAATACCATCAATATCAGTCCTATCCCCAACAGAAAACCGAAGTCCCCTACCCTGTTGACCAGAAAGGCTTTTAGATTGGCATAGATGGCCGTCGGTCTGGTGTACCAGAAGCCGATCAAGAGATAGGAAACAAGACCTACCGCTTCCCAGCCGAAGAACAGTTGCATGAAGTTGTTGGCCATCACCAGCATCAGCATGGAAAAAGTGAACAGCGAGATATAGCTGAAGAAACGCTGATAGCCTGCGTCTTCCGACATGTAGCCGATGGTGTAGATATGCACCATCAATGAAACACTGGTGACCACCAGCATCATGGTGACGGTCAGCCGGTCGATCAGAAATCCGATATGGAAGCTGGTATCGCCCGAAGTCAGCCAGGTGTAGACAGGGCCATTGAACATGTGGCCTGCCATGACATCCTGAAATATCTTGAGCGAGGCAAATAACGATACGCCGACCAGCGCGATGGTGACGCGATGGGTCATCCGGCGACCGAGCAGACGGCCAAACAGGCCTGCCACAATCGCACCCAGCAGGGGCGCTAGCGGCACCAGCAGATAATAGCTTTGAATATCCATTACATCAGCCTTTCAAACTGCCAAGATCATCAACATTAATGGTGCGCAGATTGCGGAACAGCACCACCAGAATCGCAAGTCCGATGGCAGCTTCTGCCGCCGCAACAGTGAGTATGAAAAATACGAAAACCTGACCTGCGGTATCGTTAAGATAATGGGAAAACGCAATAAAATTGGTGTTCACTGCCAGCAGCATCAGCTCGATGGACATCAGCAGGATGATCACATTTTTTCGATTCAAAAATATGCCGACCACGCTGATGGCAAACAGCACTGCGCTAAACACCAGATAATGTGAAAGAGTTATCATGTTTTCATTCGCTTCCTTGATTTAATTGGTGAGTCGTAAGTGGTAAGTGGTTTATCCACTCCCTACTCACCATTTCCCGACTCACTACTATCCACTTACTACTTACTGATTTCGAGGTTCAGACGGCATTTTCACGATGCGCAAGCGATCCGCCTTCCTGGCCTTGACCTGCTCGGAAATATTCTGCGTCTTGACCCCGGTACGGCGGCGCAAGGTCAATGCGATGGCGGCCACCATCGCCACCAGCAGAATCACTGCGGCCAGTTCGAACGGGTAAACGTATTGCGTGTAGAGCAGACGCCCCAGTTCCTTGGTATTGCTGTAATCGGCCGCATGTGTGACGGCAACAGAGACCTCGGATGTCTGACGCGAACCCAGCACCCAGATCATCTCGAAAACCATCAGAGCTGCCAGCCCCGCCCCGAACGGGAACCAGCGCCAGAATCCTTCACGCAATTTCAACAGGTTGATATCCAGCATCATCACCACGAACAGGAACAGCACCATCACCGCACCGACATAAACCAGCACCAGTACGATCGCGAGAAACTCGGCTTCCAGCAGCATCCAAATCCCGGCCGCACTGCAAAAAGCCAGCACCAGGAACAGGGCGGCATGCACCGGATTGCGCGCGACGATCACGCCTGTCGCCGCCAGGGTGGTGATGACCGCAAACAGATAAAAAACCACATCAAAAAAACTCATGAATTCATCCCTTAAAGGCTGTTAGTTGGAAGTAGCAAATAACAACTCGTCAGTAGTAAGTGGTCAGTAGCAAGTAAAATCTCGATTCGCCACTTACTACTCACTACTCCCCACTTACCACTCACTACTCTCCACTTACCACTTCCTACTTACCACTTCCTACTTACCGGTATTTGGCATCCGATGCACGGTCTTTGGCAATCTGCGCTTCATGCTTATCGCCTACCGCCAGCAGCATCGGCTTGGTGTAATACAAATCTCCGCGCTTTTCGCCGTGATACTCAAAAATTCGCGTCTCGACGATCGCATCCACCGGGCAGGACTCTTCGCAAAATCCGCAAAAGATGCACTTGGTCAGGTCGATGTCATATTGCGTGGTACGACGAGTACCGTCTTCACGTTCGGCCACTTCAATCTTGATTGCCAGCGCCGGGCAGACGGCTTCGCACAATTTGCATCCGATGCAGCGTTCTTCGCCGTTTGCATAACGGCGTTGTGCATGCAGTCCGCGAAAGCGGAAGCCCTGCGGCGTTTTCTCTTCGGGGAATTGCACGGTGATCTTGCGCGCGAACATATACCGTCCGGTCAGCGCCATCCCCTTGAGCAATTCGACAAGCAGAAAAGTCTTAAAGAATTCTTTTATTTTTTCCATTTTATATCCTCGTGCGAACGCGATTCATCCACCTCTACCACCGCCAATAGGGTGTTTGCATCCAGGCGCCCACTAGCACAACCCATAAAAGCGAAATCGGGATAAACACCTTCCAGCCCAGACGCATCAACTGGTCATAGCGGTAGCGCGGGAAGGTCGCTCGGAACCACAGGAACAAAAACAGCATGAAAGCCACCTTGGCAAACATCCACACGATACTGTCCGGCAGGAACGGCACGGGTGACAGCCATCCGCCGAGAAACATGATGGAGGCCAGGAAGGCAACCAGTATCATGTTGGCGTATTCACCCAGGAAGAACAGCGCAAAAGCCATGCCGGAATACTCGACGTGGAAACCGGCCACGATTTCGGATTCGCCTTCCGCCACGTCAAACGGTGCGCGGTTGGTTTCGGCTACCCCAGAAATAAAATAAACCACGAACATCGGAAACAGCGGAATGAAATACCAGTTTAAAAGTCCGTGTTCGCCATGCTGTCCACGCACGATATCGCCCAGATTGAGGCTTTGCGCGGCCATCAACACGGTCACCAGCGCGAATCCCATGGCAATTTCGTAGGATACGATCTG
>JAJXTL010000066.1 GCA_021783855.1 Pseudomonadota bacterium | reverse complement strand
CTCCCCGTACCATCCTTTTTTGGAATCAGTCGTTGTGAAATCAGTGCCTTGGTGTTCAGCGACAGATCCATCAACAACTGTTCTCGTCGTTCTTCCGGGAAGAAATTGATGATGCGATCCAGTGCCTGATTGGCACTGTTGGCATGCAGCGTGGCCATGCACAAGTGGCCCGTTTCGGCGAAGGCAACCGCATATTCCATGGTTTCGCGGTCACGAATTTCGCCGATCAGGATGACATCGGGCGCCTGTCGCAGGGTGTTTTTCAGCGCAGCCTCCCATGATACCGTGTCGACGCCGACCTCGCGGTGGGTGACGATGCACTTGCCATGCTCATGTACATATTCGACCGGGTCTTCGATGGTGATAATGTGACCATAGCTGTTCTGGTTGCGGTGCCCCAGCATCGCAGCCAGCGTGGTGGACTTGCCGGAGCCGGTCGCGCCCACCAGAATCACCAGGCCGCGCTTGCTCATCACGACATCCTTGAGGATGGCTGGCATGCCCATGGCATCAAGATCGGGAATTTTGGTAGTAATGGTACGCATGACCATGCCGACGTGCTGTTGCTGCATGAACACATTGACGCGGAAACGGCCGATGCCATGTGGGCTGATCGCAAAATTGCATTCATGGGTAGCTTCGAACTCGGCCGTCTGGCGATCGTTCATAATGCTGCGCGCCAGTTCACGGGTATGCTGATGAGAGAGCGGCTGACTTGAAACCGGCGTCATCTTGCCGTCCACCTTGAAAGCAGGCGGAAAACCTGCGGTGATGAACAAATCGGATGCCTTTTTGCTGGCCATGCCGCGCAACAAATTGTGTATCAGCTCGGTGGCCTGATCTCTTTCCATACTATTACTCCAAAATGGGGTGACTTCGCTGCTCATAACTTATAGCTAGCGACTAACGACTGCATTTTATCCCGGGAAGATATCCTTGTTCATGGCTTTGGCGCGCGCTTCCGACGAGGCGATGACGTTGTTTTTGACCAGATTGGTAAGGCACTGGTCCAGGGTTTGCATGCCCAGGCCCTGTCCCGTCTGAATTGCGGAGTACATCTGCGGTACTTTGGCCTCACGTATCAGGTTACGGATGGCCGGGGTGCACATCATGATTTCATGCGCGGCCACGCGCCCTGTGCCATCCTTGGTCTTGAGCAGCGCCTGAGAAATAACCGCGCGCAGTGACTCGGACAACATGGCACGCACCATTTCCTTCTCCTCGGCGGGGAATACGTCGATGATACGGTCTATGGTTTTAGCCGCCGAACTGGTGTGCAACGTGCCGAATACCAGATGACCTGTTTCCGCAGCTGTCATGGCCAGCCTTATGGTTTCCAGGTCGCGCATTTCACCGACCAGGATCACATCCGGGTCTTCGCGCAGCGCGGAACGCAGCGCAGCATTGAACGACAGGGTATCGCGTCCCACTTCGCGTTGATTGATCAGACACTTTTTTGATTCGTGGACAAATTCGATCGGGTCTTCCACGGTCAGAATATGGCCCTGCTCCTTTTCATTGATGTAATTGACCATCGCCGCCAATGTAGTGGATTTGCCTGATCCGGTAGGGCCGGTGACCAGTACCAATCCGCGCGGGAAACTGGCAATATCGGCAAATATTTTAGGTGCATTCAGATCTTCCAGACTGAAGACCTTGGAAGGAATGGTACGCAGAACGGCCGCCGCACCGCGTTGCTGGATAAAGGCATTGACTCGGAAGCGCGCCAGATTGGGAACTTCAAAGGAAAAATCCACCTCCTTGTTTTCCTCATAGAACTTGCGCTGCTCGTCGTTCATGATGTCGTAGATCATCGCATGAACTTCCTTGTGTTCCATCGCGGGCAAATTGATGCGGCGCATGTCGCCGTGCACTCGTATCATCGGCGGCAGGCCGGAGGAAAGATGCAGATCTGATGCCTTGTTCTTGACGCCGAAGGCAAGCAATTCGGTGATATCCATTATAATGTTCCCGAGGGTGAAGGTTTTTGCAGTCTGATGAATACGCGGATAGGTGATTATGACAACAATAGCTTCAAACTTGCAAGCTGTGAACGCTGCAATAAGCGAAGCGGCCCTATCGGCGGGGCGAACAGCCGATGAAATCAGCCTGCTGGCGGTGAGCAAAACATTCCCCGCAGACGCGCTGCGAGAGGCATTCCAGGCGGGTCAGCGGCGTTTTGCCGAGAGTTATTTGCAGGAGGCGCTGGTCAAAATTGCGGCGCTACAGGGTTTGGCGATTGAGTGGCATTTTATCGGGCCGATCCAGGGCAACAAGACACGTCAGATTGCCGAAAATTTTGCATGGGCTCACAGCGTGGACAGGCTGAAGATCGCAGAGCGGTTATCAATACAGCGCCCCGCGCATTTGCCGCCGTTACAGATGTGTCTGCAAGTCAATGTCAGCAATGAAGCCAGCAAAAGCGGCGTGTCGCCCGATGAGTTAAGCGATTTGGCGCAGGCGGTAGCCGTGCTACCCGGGCTGAACCTGCGGGGCCTGATGGCGATTCCGGCACCGAGCGACGAAATTGCGGTACAACGTGCATCTTTTGCAAGAGTGAATGAACTTTACAGGCAAATGAACCGGCAAGGTTTTCGACTGGACACCTTGTCGATGGGCATGTCGCAGGACTTTGCCTCGGCGATAGCCGAGGGTGCGACCATGGTGCGCATAGGTTCGGCCATTTTCGGCAACCGGATTTATCAGGAAGGAGTTGTATGAACATTTGTTTTATCGGTGGCGGCAACATGGCGACCGCCTTGATCGGCGGCTTGCTGGGACAGGGATACGCTGCCGCGCAAATCAGCGTGGTGGAAATCAATGCGGAAAATCGCGCGCGTCTGCAAAGCGAATTCGCGGTACGTATCGTGGAAAGCGTGAAAGATGGCGTGGCGGGCAGTCAGGTGATCGTCCTTGCCGTCAAGCCCCAGCAGTTGCGAGAGGTGGCACTGGCGTTGGCCCCGCTGCTTAGCGGACAATTGCTGATTTCCATCGCAGCCGGTATCCGCGCGGTGGATCTGGCGCGCTGGACGGGCAGCCAGATGATCGTGCGTGCCATGCCGAATACCCCGGCGCTGATCCAAAGCGGCATGACAGGTCTGTATGCCTTGCCCGCTGTGGGCCAGACAGAGCGGGCAGAGGCGCAGGGAATATTGGTCGCAGTGGGCGACACCCTGTGGCTAGAGGATGAGTCCATGATGGATGCGGTGACGGCGATTTCCGGCAGCGGCCCGGCTTATGTGTTTTATCTGATTGAAGCCTTGCAGCAGGCCGCGATCGGCCTGGGATTTGGCGCAGAGGATGCACGCCGTCTGAGTGTGGCAACTTTTCTGGGCGGCAGCAAACTGGCTGCCGAAAGCCCGGATGACATCGGCGTGCTACGTGCACGCGTGACTTCCAAAAACGGTACGACCGAACGCGCTTTGACAAGCCTGTCGGAAAATCGAGTGGCCGAGCATCTGGTGCAGGCTGCCATGGCGGCGGCGGCTCGTTCGCGTGAGATGGGCGACGAATTGGGGCAACAAGCATGTTAAACGAAGCGCTGTTGTTCCTGTTGAATGTCATCGTGCAATCGTATGCTGCCATTCTGTTGTTGCGTTTCCACCTGCAATGGCTGCGTGCACCCATGCGCAATCCGGTAGGCGAATTTGTCATGGCGTTCACCGATTTTCTGGTGTTGCGTGCGCGTCGCTATATTCCATCGGTGCGGGGATACGACAGCGCGACGCTGCTGGCAGCCTGGCTGGCAGAAGCGTTGTATCTGTTTGGCGTGCTCTGGATAGAGGTCGGCCATGCCTTCCCGCTGGCGGGTTTGCTGGTGCTGTCGGCCGTCAAGCTGCTGACGATCAGTGTATATCTGCTGATGGGCGCGGTGTTTTTACAGGCTATTTTGTCCTGGGTCAATCCGCATAGCCCCCTAGCGTCGGTGCTTAATGCCATCACTTACATATTTCTGCAACCGCTGCGCCGCATCGTGCCGATGTTGGGCAACGTGGACTTGTCTTCCATGCTGCTGCTGATCATTTGTCAGCTGATCCTGATGGTGCCAATCGCTATGCTGGAGCGCGCCGCATCCAGCCTGTTCTGATGTGGTATCGCCGCAGTGACGATGTCATCACGCTGACCTTGCATGTGCAGCCGGGTGCGAAGCGTAGCGAGATCGTCGGATTGCACGGAGATGCGCTTAAAGTTAAGCTGGCGGCCCCACCGGTTGAAGGGCGCGCCAATGAAGCGCTGTTGAAGTTTATCAGTTGCCTGTTCGGTGTGCCGACACGTCAGGTAGAGCTCAGACAGGGCGGCCAGTCGCGACACAAAGTGTTGGCGATTGTCGGCAGTACTGTCGACCCGGAGACTCTGTTGACTTTGTAGCTTCTGATTCGCCCTACTTTTTAAAGTTTGGCAGTTAATGCAGTTTGCAATTGGCCGTATGTTTGTCGCTGCGATAGGGCGTAAATATTTGCAACTGCCACGCGCCAGAGACTTGCGAAGTAAGCGGCGTGAGTTTTTTTGCGAGTTGCTCGCAGGTTTCTCTTGCTACCTCGTCATCGTCGCTGCCTATCGTGACATCGACGGTCGCATCGCGGCTGTTGACGGCACACAGGCTGGCGAGATTCGTGTCCATAATAGCCGAACATAGTTTGGACGTGTCGTCGGTGCTGCGCTGCGCGCTGCCGCAACCGCCGATCATCAGGGTTGCGAGCAGCAGGGTGATTGTTTTGGTCATCATAAAAATGAGTGTTGGATGTTAGTTGTTCATCATTTGGACGGTCAGCTTGACTACCGGATTAACGGTTACGTACACGATTGACCCAGTAAGCTGGACTGCGCGAGTGATGTGAAACGGCAAAAATGACGATGCCGCCGCTATCCGGACGATAGTAAATCGAGAAAGGGAAATCCTTGAGGACGATGCGACGTGTGTTCGAAACTGCTGGTGAGCCGGCGAGCGGAAATGCAAGGGCTCTGGCCGTTGCATCCTCTATGGCTTTGGTAAAACGCGCTCCTAGACCAGGTTGGCTTTCGTTATAGTGGGCAATTTCGGTAAGGAACTCTTGGCGCGCTGCCGTGATAAACCGCGCATGTTTCACCGAACGATACGCCTAGCTTCGGCAAACACCTCTTCTGATGGATGAGTTTGCAACTCGCCTCTGTCAAAAGCTGCGACACGGTTTTCTATTTCCTGATCCCACTCCCGTACAATCTCGGGTGTCGATGAATCAAGCAGCGATTCAAGAAGCATCTCGGCAAGATGAGCGCGATCATCAGGCGAGAGCATACGCGTTTGTTGTTCAATCTCAGCTAATAAAGTGGACATGATGGAAACTCCATGACTGTGTGAGCGGTATTTTACGCTGAGCAGATTGATTTGTCGTGGCTGAGCGCTAACGAGGCTGTAGACAAGCTGTTTTTTGGCAAAAAACATCTGCAATAATCTGATTATAAAGTAAATTATAAAAACCGCGGCCTGTCCCCATATTTTATATGCCGTGCGTTCAAAACCGGCAAAACCTGAGGACAGACCACAGCTTTTATTCCTGAAAATTTAGAAAGCTGTGGTCTGTCCCCTAATTACGCGAGCTGAAGTAAATATTCCTACTCGAGAATTTCGCGTGCGTTCGTCGGTTGCACCGGACGATTATTGTGATGCCGCATGACATGAGTGAAATTTTCGATTTGTTTCTTCGACGCGGAGACCGGGTTTTTCAGCACCAGCCATGTCACGCCCTCGGTGCAAGGCGGGGTGGTTAGCGATCCGTTGAAACGGTAGTACGCCTTGTCGTCCGGCATCACGGCTGTACCCAGAATATGTTCCTTGAGCGTCACTTTTTCACCTTCCTCATGAGGCATGACCTTCCAGGCTTTTTCAAGTTCTGCATTGGCCTTCCCTTCTTCAAACATTACCGCTACGACGGCCAGACGGCCCTTGGCATCGGCATGCACGAAATGCGCTTCCATAGGGAAGGATTTGCCGTTGATCTGATTTTCGCTCGGGGAATGAACGTGGAATTGTTTCAGCTCGAACACCTGATCATTCAATGTCATGGAGCTGCCTTCGGCAAAGTTGACTTGAATGGTGTGTCCGTTGTTATGAATCTGCTCGCCGCCTGCCTTGTAGTCAAACTTGATCGGTGCAAGTTCGGCCTTGATGAAGCTGGTCAGATTGACGGGAGATTGATTCTTGCCGGCAGAGCAAGTGCTGAATTCGGGCTCAATATCAGCCCAGTGATCCGGGCCTTCATCGCCATCGTAAGACCAGTGCGGGTGAGCCGCATGCGCGTGATCTTCGGCAAAGGCTGCGGTGGACAGGAGGGATGCCGCCAGTGCGATCATGATTTTGATCTTGAACATGTTTTTCCTCTGAGTTATGCCTACATTGCATCATGTGATATATTTTCTGGGTTTTGGCGGATGACTATTTCTTACGCAAAACTTACGGATTGAGATTCTACATCAGAATCACGTCGTACTGTTCCTGATTGTATTGATTCTCGACCAGCATCGAGATCGGCTTGCCGATGAAATCGGAAAGTCCGGCAAGAGCCTGCGATTCTTCTTCGAGAAACAGGTCGATGACTTGCTGGGACGCCAGAATTCGATATTCGCGTGCATCGAACTGGCGCGCTTCGCGGACGATTTCGCGCAGGATTTCGTAGCATACGGTCTGCGCGGTCTTGACTTCGCCGCGCCCGCCGCAGGTCGGGCAGGGTTCGCAAAGCACATGCGCCAGACTCTCACGAGTGCGTTTGCGAGTCATTTCCACCAGCCCCAGCGGCGAGAAATTGTTCACGCTGATGCGGGTATGGTCGCGCGCCAGCGCCTTCTTGAATTCTTCAAGCACGGTATCGCGGTGTTGCAGGTTATCCATGTCGATGAAATCGCAGATGATAATGCCGCCCAAATTGCGCAAACGCAGCTGACGGGCGATGACCTGAGTGGCTTCCAGATTGGTCTTGAAGATGGTGTCGTCAAAATTGCGCACGCCGACAAAGCCGCCGGTATTCACATCCACAGTGGTCAGCGCTTCGGTCTGATCGATGATCAGATAACCGCCGGATTTCAGATCGACGCGCTTGGCTAAGGCGCGCTCGATTTCCTCCTCGATGTTATACAGATCGAACAGCGGGCGTACGCCCAGATAATGTTCGAGCAGTTGCGCCGCCTCGGCATTGTAATTTTCGGCAAATTCCAGCATTTTTTTGTGGGTGCTGCGCGAATCGACCAGAATACGCGTGGTGTCCAGACAAACAAAGTCGCGCAACACGCGCAGGCTGATATCCAGCTCCTGATATAGCATTTGCGGCGCGCCGGCTGTCTGGGACGCGGTTTGCAGGTTGTTCCAGAGCTTGTCCAGATAGACGATATCGTTTGCAAAGTGTGCCTCGTCCTTGGCTTCGGCCACCGTGCGGATGATGTAGCCGCCATGGTGATCAGTGGGCAGCATCGCCTGTAGTTTGGCGCGCAGGGCATCGCGCAGCTCGACCCCCTCGATGCGCTGCGATACGCCGATGCGCGCTTCCTGTGGCAGATACACCAGCAATCGCCCGGCAAAGCTCAACTGGGTGGTCAGTCTTGCGCCCTTGCTGCCTATCGGTTCCTTGATGACTTGCACCAGCAAGGTTTGCCCTTCAAACAATATTCTTTCGATGGGCTTGGCGGTGTCGCCGCTGTTTTCCCAGATGTCCGCGACATGAAGAAAAGCCGAACGCTCAAGGCCGATATCGATAAATGCAGACTGCATGCCGGGCAGCACGCGTTTGATGCGGCCAAGATAAACATTGCCGGCAATACCGCGATTGCTGCCGCGCTCGATATGCAGTTCCTGTACCACGCCAAGTTGCATCACCGCGACGCGCGTTTCCTGCGGGGTGACGTTGATCAGTATTTCTTCGCTCATAATATCTTTATAATCAATGTGTTATAATATACCTGACTACCGGTCAGGGCGCAGGATGATCAAAGCGTTGCAGTAGCGCGGCTGTTTCAAACAAGGGCAGACCCATGACGCCGGAATAGCTACCGTTGATATGTTCGATAAATGCACCAGCCTGACCCTGGATGCCGTAGCCGCCCGCCTTGTCGGCGTATTCGCGGGTTTGCAGGTAGCGGTGAATGCGCGCTTCGCTCAAGTGGGTAAAACGCACCGTGGAAGTGGACAACATGACTTCAATATGCTCGCCGCGGGCAAGCGCAACGGCCGTCAGCACCTGATGCTCGCGTCCGGAGAATTCGCGCAGCATCGCGGCAGCCTCATCGGCGTCCTCCGGCTTGCCAAAAATTTTGCCGTCCAGTGTCACGGTGGTATCGGCGGCCAGCACCGGACGAGACGGCAGACGGCGTAAGTGCAGCGCATCGAAACCGGCTCGTGCTTTCTCCTGACTAAGCCTTTGTACATAAACTTCGGGGGATTCGCACTGCCTGGGAGTTTCATCGACGTCTAACCGGCGTCCCGAATTCGTGCGCAACAGCAGGAGCTCAAACTGGATACCGATCTGCTTGAGCAGCTCGCGGCGGCGGGGACTTTGCGAGGCGAGGTAGATGCGTGGTTGTAAGATGCTCATTTCAAAATCTCGTAAGTGGTAAGTGGATCTGCGCTGCGCGCCTCAGTGGGGAGTAGGGACAACCACTACCCACTTCCCACTCACTACTCTCTATGGTAGGGGTGATTGTGCATCAGGCTATACGTCCGATACAACTGTTCCGCAAGCAATACCCGCACAAAGGCGTGCGGCAGGGTAAAGACAGACAAGGCCATCAGCTGATGAGCCGATTGTTTGACTGAGTCGTGCAGGCCGTCAGCCCCGCCTATGATGAAGGCCACATCGCGCCCTTCCGTCATCCAGTCTTTCATCTGTGCGGCGAGCTGCTTTGTGGTGGGGGTTGCGCCGTGTTCGTCCAGTGCAATGCGGCGACAGGTTGAAGGCAGGGCGGCTGTGATGCGCTGCGCCTCGGCCTCCATGATTTGCGGCGTAGTTTTGCCGGTGGTACGCGGTTCGGGTTTGATTTCCAGCAGTTCTATTTTTGCTTCTCTGGGCATGCGCTTGGCGTATTCGTTGAAACCTGTGGTGATCCAGTCAGGCATCTTGTGTCCGACTGTTACGATCAGCAGCTTCACTTTTGCTCAGGTGCCAGCTTGGGACGCGCGGCTTGTGCCTTGCTCCACAGCTCTTCGAGATTGTAATAGGAGCGGATGGCAGGCTGCATGATGTGCACCAGCACTTCGCCCAGGTCTACCAGTATCCATTCGCCGGTTTCTTCGCCTTCGCGGCCGGAGATGGTTTCGCCCATTTCCTTGAGCTTGACGACCACGTTGTCGGCCAGCGCCTTGGTCTGGCGGGTCGAGGTGGCGGAGGCGATGATCATGCGGTCAAACAGCGAGCTGAGTTTGCTGGTGTCGATCACGGTAATATCGGTCGCCTTGATGTCTTCGAGTGCTGCGACGACGGCCTGGGTTTTTTCTTCGGTAGTTAGCATGATGTATATAAATGATGTTGATAAATGTAATTGGCCACCGTTGCCGGTAACAGGTAACGGATGGTGCGATTTTCCGCCACGCGATTGCGTATCATCGTGGCCGAGATTTCCAGTTTCGGGATGGCCAGTTCGGCAATTCCGCCGGCAGGTTGCTGTGACAACAGGTTCACGCTGCACAGGCGTTGCCGGTAATGTTGATACAGTTGCGGCGCCGCATTGTGGATGCGTTTTTCCAGCGTAAACCCCGGGCGGTATCCCACCACGATGTGCGCGAGACCCAGTATCTGCTCCCACTCATGCCATGTATGCAGTTGCAGAAAAGCGTCGCTTCCCATCAGCAGACAGATCGGCTGTGTTTCGCCCAACTCACTACGCAACTGGTGCAGGGTGTCTACCGTATAACATTTATTCGCGCCGTTGACCTCGCGTTCATCCAGTACAAAAGCGGGCTGATCGGCGATGGCAAGATGCACCATTGCGCTGCGGTGTTGTGCCGACACCTGAGGCGTATCCCGGTGCGGCGGGATGCCTGCCGGGATGAAGCGGATTTGCTGCAACTGCGCCAGCTCCAGCATTTCTTCGGCCAGACGCAAATGACCGTAATGGATAGGGTCAAATGTGCCGCCGAGGATGCCGATCGGTTTCAACTAACGTGCATGGCTAGAAGCCACCCTAAAAAACGAACTTGCCATGCACGTTCCCTCACCCAAACCCCGCTCTGCGCCCCACGGCTGGCTTTGCACAGCCAGCCGACGCATGCGGCGAGAAGCATGCTTCCCGAAATCCCGCATTTGTCCCAAAGGGAGAGGGGGAAAACGTAAAGCTTGCGCAAATTTCATCTTACAATGCCAGTCGGCGAATATCGGACAGCACCTGGGCGAGATAGGTCGTGAAGCGTGCCGCTGCCGCACCGTCGATCACGCGATGGTCGTAGGAGACCGACAGCGGCAGCATCAGGCGCGGCACAAACTCGCCGTCCTGGTAGACAGGTTTTAAGGTGGAACGCGACACGCCCAGAATCGCCACCTCAGGCGCGTTGATGATAGGCGTGAAAGCCGTGCCGCCGATGCCGCCCAGGCTGGAAATGGTGAAGCAGCCTCCCTGCATGTCGTTCGCCGTGATTTTCTTGTCTCGCGCGCGTGCCGATATTTCGGCAAGTTCGCGGGCAAGTTGCACGATGCCCTTTTTATCCACATCACGCAGTACCGGCACCATCAGACCGTCCGGCGTATCCACCGCCACCCCGATATGATAATACTGTTTGAGGATCAGATTTTCGCCGTCCAACGAGGCGTTGAATTTCGGGAATTTCTGCAAGGCCGCGACCACCGCTTTGAGCATGAAGGCGAGCGGTGTGATCTTGATGTCCTGCTTGGCGTATTCGGCAGCCAGTTGTTTGCGGAAGGCTTCCATGTCGGTGATGTCGGCTTCGTCAAATTGCGTGACATGCGGAATGGTCACCCAGTTGCGATGCAGATTTGCGCCGGAAATCTTCTGAATGCGGGACAACGGCTGGGTTTCAATCGCGCCGTATTTGGCGAAATCGAATACCGGCATATCCAGCACCTGCAGACCGTTGCCGGTCGCTGCGTTGCGCGGTTGCGCCAGCGCTGATTTGACGAAGTTCTGCACGTCGTCGCGCGTCACGCGCCCCTTTTCACCGCTGCCCTTAACTTGCGCAATGTCCACACCCAGTTCGCGTGCGAAGCGGCGGATGGCCGGGCTTGCATGCGCCTGTCCGCCGGAAGAAGAAACGACGGTTTGTGCTGGCGTCTGGACTGCCGCCGCAACCGCCTGCTGAGCAGGGGCAGCGGCGGGTGTTGCGGATACGGCTGCTGCGGGCGTTGCTTCGGGTAATACCGCATCGCTGGTTTCCAGCACCAGTATCAGCGATCCTTGCGAAACCTTGTCGCCGATTTCGACGTGCAACTCTTTTACCACTCCGTCAAATGGCGAAGGAACGTCCATCGCCGCCTTGTCGGTTTCCAGTGTTAAAAGGGTGTCTTCCTCGCTGATCGTGTCGCCAACTTTGACCATCACCTCGATCACGCTGACGCCTTTGTAATCGCCGATATCCGGCACTAATATCTGTTTGATTCCTGTACTGAGCTTTGTCGAAGTATCTGCCAATTGTATCTCCTAAACCGTCACAGGGTTCGGTTTGTCCGGGTTGATCTTGTAAAGTGCGATAGCGCGGCTGACTTCGGAAGCCTTGATGGCGCCTTCATCCGCCAGCGCTTTCAACGCGGCAACGGCGACATAGAAGCGATCCACCTCAAAGAATTCTCGCAGGTGTTTGCGGGTATCCGAACGGCCGAAACCATCGGTGCCCAATACCTTGTAGTGTCCGGGCAGGAAATTGCGGATCTGGTCGGCGAATGAACGCATGTAATCGGTTGCGGCAATCACAGGGCCTGCGTGTCCGGCCATGCATTGTTCAATGTAGCTTATGCGCGGCTTGTCTTCCGGATGCAGCATGTTCCAGCGTTCGCAATCGATTCCGTCTCGGCGCAGTTCGGTAAAACTGGTTACGCTCCATATATCCGAACTCACGCCGAAATCCTTTTCCAGCAATTCGGCAGCCGCAATGACTTCGCGCAAAATCGTGCCGCTGCCCATCAGCTGTACGCGGGCTTCTTTCTTGCTCTTTGCACCTTGCTTGAACAGGTACATGCCCTTGATGATGCCCGCTTCCGCGCCTTCCGGCATGGCAGGATGCGCGTAGTTCTCGTTCATCAGCGTGAGGTAATAGAACACGTCTTCCTGTTCGATATACATGCGGCGCATGCCGTCATGGATGATTACCGCCAGCTCGTAGGCAAAGGTCGGATCGTAGGACACGCAGTTGGGGATCATCGCTGACATCAGGTGGCTGTGGCCGTCTTCGTGCTGCAAGCCTTCGCCGTTGAGCGTGGTGCGCCCTGCGGTGCCGCCCAGCATGAAGCCGCGTGCGCGCATGTCGCCCGCCGCCCAGGCCAGATCGCCGATACGCTGGAAGCCGAACATCGAGTAGTAAATATAAAAAGGCAACATGGCCTTGCCGTGGTTGGCATAAGCGGTGGCCGCTGCAATCCACGAGGACATCGCGCCGGCTTCGTTGATGCCTTCCTGCAAAATCTGGCCGGTCTTGTCTTCCTTGTAGAACATCAGCTGATCCGCATCCTGCGGGGTATACAGCTGGCCGACCTGAGAGAAAATACCGAGCTGGCGGAACATGCCTTCCATACCGAAGGTGCGCGACTCGTCGGGTACGATAGGTACGACCTGACGGCCGATATTTTTGTCCTTGACCAGGATACCCAGCATGCGAACGAAGGCCATGGTCGTCGAAATCTCGCGACCATCGGTGCTTTTGAGCAATGAGTCAAACGCGGCAAGCGCGGGAATTTTCAGCGCTTCGGTCGCCGGATTGCGCGCAGGCACCGAACCCATCTTGGCGGTACGCTCCTGCAGATATTTCATCTCCAGGCTGTCTTCAGGCGGACGGTAGAAGTTCAGGCTGGTGACTTCCGCGTCGTTCAGCGGCAGATTGAAGCGGTCGCGGAAGGCAAGCAGCACTTGCCCTGCCATTTTTTTCTGCTGGTGCGTGATGTTCTGCGCTTCGCCTGCTTCGCCCATGCCGTAGCCCTTGACGGTCTTGGCCAGAATCACGGTGGGCTGGCCGGTGTGCTTGGTGGCCGCCGCATACGCTGCATACACTTTGTGCGAATCGTGGCCGCCGCGATTCAGGCGCCAGATTTCGTCATCCGACATGTCGGCGACCATTTCCAGCAGTTCCGGATATTTGCCGAAAAAGTGTTCGCGTACGTAAGCGCCGTTTTTGGATTTGTAGGTCTGGTATTCGCCGTCTACCACTTCCTGCATGCGTTTTTGCAGCAGGCCGTTCTTGTCCTTGGCGAATAAACGATCCCACTGGCTGCCCCAGACGACCTTGATGACGTTCCAGCCGGCGCCCCTGAACACGCCTTCGAGTTCCTGTATGATCTTGCCGTTGCCGCGCACCGGACCGTCCAGACGCTGTAAGTTACAGTTCACCACAAAGATCAGGTTGTCGAGCTTTTCGCGCCCGGCCATCGAGACAGCACCCAGGGATTCCGGTTCATCCGTTTCTCCGTCGCCCAGATAGGCCCAGACTTTACGACCGTCGGTTTGCACCAAACCGCGATGTTGCAAATAGCGCATGAAACGCGCCTGATAAATCGCCATTAGCGGGCCCAGACCCATCGATACGGTGGGGAACTGCCAGAAATCGGGCATCAGCCACGGGTGCGGGTAGGAAGACAATCCGTCACCTGCTGCTTCCTGGCGAAACTTGTACATCTGCGCTTCGGAGAGCCGTCCTTCAAGGAAGGCGCGTGCGTAGACGCCGGGGGAGGAGTGGCCCTGAAAATATACCAGATCGCCGCCATGCGTGTCGGTCTTGCCGTGGAAGAAATGATTGAATGCCACGTCATACAGCGTTGCGGCAGAGGCGAAACTGGCGATATGGCCACCCAGTTCCGAGGAATCGCGATTGGCATTGAGCACCAGCGCCATGGCGTTCCAGCGCATCAGTGCGCGTATGCGGTGTTCCATTTCGAGGTTGCCGCTTGAACGTTCTTCGTCTTCGAGCGCGATACTGTTGCAATAGGGTGTAGTTGCACTGAAGGGTACGCCCGCTCCAGCGCTGCGCGCCTTGTCTATCAACTGGCCCAGCAGAAAATGGGCGCGCACCGGTCCTTCATGTTTAAGCACCGATTCAAGCGCATCCAGCCATTCCTGGGTTTCCTGCGGATCGTTATCAGGTAAATTTGCCATCTTTCACTCTCTCACTAAAATTATTCCGGTTTTCCGGGATGCAGCCTGACGCCACAGTCTATGTCTTCAGTTTCGGTGACTATCCACTCGACGCTGACATCCGTCGCTTCCTGTGGAAGCTGTGACACGATTTGCAAACTGTAAGCAGCGACAGCCAGCGCAGGGCGATACAAAAAACTGCGGGCGCCTTGAGGAGCCAGCAGTTTGTCGTAAAATCCGCCACCGTAACCCAGTCTCGCACCGTTCCGGGTGAACGCAATTCCGGGCAACAGGGCGAATTCTACCTCATTTATT
>JAJXTL010000259.1 GCA_021783855.1 Pseudomonadota bacterium | reverse complement strand
ACGGGTATAGAATTCAGGGATCACCTCATTTTCCAGCAGGTCGTAGAGCGCCTCGGCCTCGATTGCATCCCGGGCGGGGTCGCCATCATGTTCTTGTCCATCTCCCAGCGCCCAGCCGACTTCGGGCGTGTAGGCTTCCGCCCACCAACCGTCCAGTTCCGAAAGATTGATACCGCCATTGACCAGCACCTTCATGCCGCTGGTGCCGCACGCTTCCCAAGGTCGACGCGGCGTGTTGAGCCAGACATCCACGCCCTGTACCAGTTGCCCGGTCAGATGCATGTCGTAGTCACTGAGGAAGATGACATGGGAACGTACTTCCGGCCGACGAATGAAATGGATCCATTGCTGAATCAGAGCCTGCCCTGCCAGGTCGGCGGGATGTGCCTTACCGGCCATGATGAGCTGGACCGGACGTTGCGGATTGGTCAGCAGGCGCAACAGTCGTTCCGGGTTCTGCAGCAATAGATTCGGCCGCTTGTAACTTGCAAAACGGCGCGCAAAACCCATCGTCAGCGTATTGCAATCAAACAGATGCTTCGCTGCATCGATCGCCCCGGACAATGCGCCGGAGATAGCCAGTTGCTGCGACAACCGGGCGCGAGCGTATTCAATCAGTGTTTTGCGAGCCACGCTGCGAAACTCCCAAAGTCGGGTATCGGATGCCCGACGGAAGCCCTGCTCCAGCGTATCCATTGCACCCAGCCAGCGATCTTTGCCACAAAGTTCTGTCCAGAGATCATCCGCTTCCGCCGAATCCCAGGTCGGCATGTGAACGCCGTTGGTCACATGTCCGACCGGCACTTCGTCTGTTGGCCAGCGCAAAAAGAGCGGCTCGAACAAATGCCGGCTCACCCTGCCATGCAAATGACTCACCCCATTCACAGACCCACTGCCACGAACTGCCAGATAAGCCATGTTGAAAGGTTCGGCTGAATCGTCTGGAGATTGGCGACCCAGCGCCAGAAAATCGTGACAGCTTATGCCAAGCTTCTGTATGGCGTACTCGCCGAGATATTGTTCGACGAGAGCCGGCGCGAATCGGTCAAAGCCGGCGGCTATTGCCGTGTGTGTGGTAAAGAGGTTGCCCGCCCGGGTAACGGCCAGGGCGACCTCGAAGCCCTGCCCGCTTTCCTCCATGAAACTGCGGGCACGTTCCAGCACCGCGAAGGCCGCATGCCCTTCATTCAAGTGGCAGACTTCCGGCTTGATGCCAAGTGCTGTGAGCAGTTGCCATCCACCGATGCCGAGCAACAGCTCCTGTTTGAGCCGCAACTCCGGACTGCCTCCGTAGAGTTCGCTGGTGATGCCTCGATACGCGGGGTAATTCGCCGCGTCGTTACTATCGAGCAGATAAAGCTTCACACGGCCGACCCGGACTTCCCAGGCACGCAGCCAGACCGAGTAACCGGGTAATGCGACCTCCAACCGCAACCACTCCCCATCATCCTTACGCAAGGGCGTGATGGGTAACTGTCCGGGATCGTTGTAGGGGTAGAGCGCCTGCTGCGCGCCATCCTTGTCGATCACCTGACGGAAATAGCCTTGCTGGTAGAGCAATCCCACACCGATCACCGGAACGCCCAAATCACTGGCGGCCTTGAGCTGATCACCGGCCACGTTGCCCAGTCCGCCCGAGTAAATGGGCAAGGCTTCGCTCAACATGAATTCCATACTGAAATACGCGACACAGCTGAGCGGCGTTTCTGGGTGAGTCTGTTGAAACCACGCCGGTGCCGCGACGGCATCTCGCCTTGCTTGCACCAATTCGTCGACACGCTTGCGAAAAACAGGCTCGGCCAGAATTTTTTCGAGTTTTTCGCGTGAAACCGTCTGCAAGACAACCCAAGGATTTTGCGTCAGATCCCAAAGTGCGGAATCAAGCTGTCGCCATAAATCATCCGCGCCATGATTCCACGCCGAACGCATATCCAGCGCAAGCTCGGACAGTCTATCGAAACCATCAATGTCCCTGGATAAAAGACGCTGCCTGGGATGATTGACCGGTGTTGGTTCGCTCATGGTTCTTCCTCTGTTTCCGACCCTGATGCCGCCAAGGCGGTACTGACAATGGCCTGTGCTTCGGACTGGATGCGGCGCAGGTGGTCCTCGCCTCGAAAACTCTCCGCATAAATCTTGTAGATGTCTTCGGTGCCGGACGGACGTGCCGCGAACCAACCGCTCGCTGCAACGACTTTCAGCCCGCCAATGGATGCGCCGTTACCGGGAGCCTGAGTAAGAATGCTTTGAATGCTTTCGCCCGCCAGTTCAGAAGACTTGATTTGCCGGGGTGAAAGTTTGGACAGCCTTGTCTTTTGCTCCGCAGTTGCCGGAGCTTCCATACGATCATAAACCGGTTCACCAAGTTCACGCACAAGATCACGATAAATCTCTCCGGGGTCGCGCCCCATGCGCGCAGTAATCTCCCCCGCCAGCAAGGCCGGCACAAGACCATCCTTGTCCGTTGTCCAGACGCTGCCATCTCGCCGGATGAACGAAGCCCCCGCACTTTCCTCACCGCCAAAGCCAAGTGAGCCGTCGAGCAGACCATCCACAAACCACTTGAAACCGACTGGTACTTCATAAAGATTGCGGCCAAGTTTCGCCGTGATGCGATCGATCATCTGGCTGCTGACGACCGTTTTGCCTACCATCGCACTTTTACTCCACTTCGGTCTGTGCTGGAATAAATAGAAAATGGCGACGGAAAGATAATGGTTGGGCGGCAGCAAGCCCGCGTTTCGTGTGACGATTCCATGTCTGTCATGATCGGTGTCGCAAGCGAAAGCGATGTCATAGCGATCCTTGATGTCAATCAGACCCTGCATCGCATAAGGCGATGACGGATCCATGCGAATCTTGCCGTCCCAATCAACCGTCATGAAACGGAAGGTCGGATCGACCGTATCATTTACCACGGTGAGATTCAGACCATAGCGCTCAGCAATCGGTTCCCAATAATGGACGCCGGCGCCACCCAACGGGTCCACGCCGATGCGGATATTCACGCCGCGAATGGCGTCCATGTCGATGACATTATCGAGATCACTCACGTAAGTATTGAGATAGTCGTGTTTGTGCGTCGTGGTTGCGTGCAGCGCTTTTTGGAAAGAAATTCTTTGCACGCCATCAAGATTGTTCTTCAGAAAAACATTGGCGCGCGCTTCGATCCATCCGGTCACGTCGTTGTCCGCCGGCCCGCCATTGGGCGGGTTGTACTTGAAGCCACCGTTGTCAGGCGGGTTGTGCGAAGGGGTGATGACAATGCCGTCA
>JAJXTL010000065.1 GCA_021783855.1 Pseudomonadota bacterium | reverse complement strand
CGCCACGGCGCCGAACACCCAGCAGGCCTCACAGCCATTCTGGTCGCGTATGCTCGTGATCCAAGGCCAGCCCCAGCGGTTCCGCCAATCGACACTGGAAGGCGCAGGACCGCCCGCGGGCACGCCCCCTTCCCCGGCAGTGATACCCTGGGTGGAGCCGGCATGCAACTCCGGTTTGATCGCAGCCGGCAAGAAGCCATGGTCAATCCGGCGCTGCAACACAAAGGGATTGTTGACAGGTCCGGATAGCAGGGTTTTAAAATCAAGCGCCGGGATTTGCGCTGCCGGTACAAATTTTTCCGAAATTCCGCCCAGTCTGTACCTGGGCGGTTCGGTGAGATGCAAAAGGTTTTCGTTCACTCGCCAGCTGGCCTGGCTTTTTTCAAGCGTCGCTTTCAGATCGATAACCAAGGACATGTTCATTCTCCTTTTGATATGCCGGCAACAAAATCACCCACCTCGCCCGGCGTCGCGGCAGGTGTCTGGTACGGCACAGTAACCGCCAGCATATCGTCGGTCAATATGCCTAACGGCCTATGCATTTCGGTCTAGCCGGTTGAATTTACAGTTTTTTATGCTTCACTTGCCATGCACGCCGCCGGCTCTCATCCAGAAAAGTCCAGGCCACGAGGCGGCTCTTCTTCTGTCCCTGTGACATCTCTATGGTTCTGTAGTCCTGCACACCGGCTTTTTTCAGGGCGCGATATACAGCGGGCAAGGTGTCCGATTTGGAAATCAGCGTGGTGAACCATAGACAATTAGCTGAATACTGCACGCTTTCAGAGATCATGCGGCAGACGAAAGCCTGCTCGCCGCCCTTGCACCACAACTCCGCGCCCTGCCCGCCGAAATTCAGAACCGGCTTCCTAATGGCCTGTTTGCCGAGATTTTTCCACTTGCGCTCTGTGCCTGCGCGAGCTTCGGCTAGTGAGGCGTGAAAGGGAGGATTACACATGGTGAAATCGAACAGCTCATCCGCCTGTACGATGCCTTTGAAGATCGCCTCGCGTGAACTTTGCAGACGCAGCGTGATGGCCGCACTAAACCCGGCGTTCGCATCCAGAATACCCTGCGCATTGGTCAGCGCCAGCGGATCGATGTCGCTGCCTGCGAACCGCCAGCCATACTGACGATGACCGATGAGCGGATAGATGCAGTTCGCACCTGTGCCGATATCGAGCACCCGCGTAGCGGATGGCACTCTGCCACCGTTACGCTCGGCCAGCAGATCGGCAAGGCAATGCAGATAATCAGCCCTGCCGGGAACAGGCGGACACAGGTAGCGCTCAGGTATATCCCATCCGATGATGCCGTAAACGTCGATCAACAAGGCACGATTGAGCGCCCTGACGGCAGCCGGATCTGAAAAGTCTATCGACTCATCACCGTGTACATTCAACGACACGAATGCAGCCAACTCGGGACTGGCGACAATGAGTTTTTTGAAGTCGTAACGACTCCGGTGTAAGTTGCGCGGATGCAGGCCGACTTTTTCGACAGGTGCGGTCTTTGCGGCATGTTTATTTTTCATGCGGCATTATCCCATCTAACGGGCATGGCAATGGTGCAACCCGCGGCATAAAGTGCGAGAATGCCAGCAGATGAATACCGACGATACAAGCGACAGCCCTGTTATTACCTGCGCCACGTGCAAAGCATGCTGCTGCCGCCTGGAAGTGATGCTGATGGGTGACGACGATATTCCGCCCGAATTGACGGAACAGGATAGTTGGGGCGGATGGATCATGGCGCGTTTGGACGATGACTGGTGCGCCGCATTGGACAGAAAAACCATGCTGTGCACGATCTACGCACGGCGACCGATGATCTGCGGCGACTATCAGGCGGGTGACAGCGATTGCCTCAAGGAACGACTGCTGCACAAAATCGACTGAATCTCACTGAGTTCAACTTCATGCAGCATGCGAGCCCCTCACACCCTTCCATATACAAAGCGGGCAGCGCATGAAAGCTTTATTCAACCGGTGTGACATTGCATATGACTATGCGCCATAATCATCGCGAATTGAATCCTGAGGAACCGAGATCATGCCTATAAGGGTTCCGGTGCAAGCACCTGGCAGCGCGTTGTTTTCAAAAGCCATGCGCAAGCATCTCGACGGCGATCTGGCATCAGCCGAGGCGCTTTACCGTGAAATCATCCTGGCCGATCCCGGCGATCCTCACGCTCGCCACTATCTGGGATTTTTGCTGCAACAGACCGACCGGCTGGATGAGGCACATCTTCAATTGTCCCGCGCGATTGAGCTGGATGACAACCATGCCGACTGGTATTTCAATCTCGGTATCGTGACGTCAAGGCAAGGTCGTGTTACGGCTTCCATAGACGCATTTTCCAGCGCCATCGCAATCGATCCGGACAAATATTTTTACTGGGCCAATCTGGGCGCATCGTTTGAGTTGAGTCTGCAATGGATTCGAGCCGAGCAATGCTACCTCGCAGCCGCCAGGCTCGACCCGGATTGTCCGGACGCATACTATTTATTGTCGGCACTCTATCTGAAGCTGGAACGGTTTTCCGAGGCACGACATTTCAATTACCGGGGCATTATCGCAGCCCCTGCGGGCAGCACATCCATCATTGCCCGTGGACAGGCCTGTCAGGAACTGGGCCGAAAAGCGGATGCCATTACCCTCTTTGAAAACTGGCAGACGACTGAACCGGACAACCCGGTGGCTGCGCATTTGTTGGCAGCCTGCCGGGGCCGGTTGCCACCGGATCAGTGCAGCGCCCGGTATATCGAGCAGACATTCGATGCCTTCGCAAACAGTTTTGAAAACATACTGGGCAGGTTGAAATATTGCGGCCCGGCATTGGTGCAGGATCATCTTGCCACGCTCGATCTTCCGGCTGCCAGCCTCGACGTACTCGACCTGGGATGCGGTACCGGTCTGATAGGCGAAATACTCGAACCTTACTCCCGTGTACTGACAGGCGTCGATCTTTCCCGCTCCATGCTGGGTCAGGCCGCCGCAAAACAACGCTATCATCACCTGCATCAAACCGGCATCGATGACTTTTTGCGCTCATCACCCGACAGGTTCGACCTTGTCAGTTGCATGGACACGTTCATCTATATAGGCCGACTGGAGAAGGTTTGCGAACTGATTTATCAGAGACTGAAAATCGGCGGCTTATTGCTTTTCAGCACTGAAAAGCTGGCAGCGCCTCATGAGCACGGCTTTCGCCTGAACGTCAGCGGCAGATACAGCCATACCCAGGAATATCTGACCCGGCTGCTGAACGATGCAGGCTTCCATATAGCGAAGATATGCGATGTGACGATCAGAACAGAAGCGGGTTGCCCGATCGAAGGTCAGTTCGTTTGCGCTATGCGCGAAAGATAAAACCCGCGTTGCCCCGAATCGAACAAGCCATGACAGAACTCCTGCGGGCGTCTATTTACCAATAATCTTGCGTCCGCGTTGCCAGAAAACGTCGGCCAATTCTTCACTGATGGTTAATTTGATCACTTTTTTGCAGCCCAGCAACACCTGTTCGAGCGCATCCGGCGAGCCATCGACTTGTTCCATTTTTTTGATAAGCCGTTCAGCGTGGCTGCCCAACAACTCTCTGGAGAGAGCCGCAAGCTGAACCTTTAACGATTGCTCGGGCGCGCCGGTTGGCACAGCTTCGCTTCGTGTTGCCGATAAATCATGGTGAACCAAACCCGATGCATACAACTCCTCAAGCACCGACTTCACATCGCTGACCCAGAACACACTTTTTTCCAGGCCGGCAACAGACGTCTTGCCGTCTATCGCCAGCAACGCACGACGATAGTTGGCGGAGATTGCATGCCGGTCACCGTGGAGAATGTCCTCACCCTTTTGAGTACGAAACAGCACAAGATGCGGAAGCATGGTCACCCCGGCTTATTCTGTTAACTCGCGGATAATGTTAAATATAAGACGCACGGTTACCAGCACATAAATCGCTCCGAAGAAGACAAGTGAGACGAACAACCGCCGAACGCCAATGGGTATCAGGCCGAAGAAGGGAGTCGCAAGATAAGCAATACTGAATAACAAAACCAGCAGAGACAGGAAATTCCAATGCTTGCCTACCACACCGCCCGGGATTTTAGGCCTGAGCGACACCGCCATATACAGACTGTAAAACATGATCAGTATGGCGACAATATCCAGCACGCTGCTGACATCAAAATCCATTTTTCTCTCCCTGTTAGATTGTTATAAAACTCCGCATGCAGGCATAAATAATTATTTTTAAACAACGAAAAAAGTGAAATACGGAGGCAATTACCGGCAAGATGCAAATTTTCAAAGGTATCGGCACTCGCTGGGAGACGGTACACAATCCATATCCGTCACGTCAATCACTCGTAGGGGTTAGCACGCACAGGTTTTTTCGACCCATAAGTGTATGTGTCTCAAGATCAAAAGCCGACGAGACCGGCAGACTGCCGGACATTTTTCGCAAGCGTGACAAAGGGGGTTTCTGAACAGAGCTTAACGCAGTGAAGCGCCAGCGCGCCGCAACACCAGAATCATCATCCCCGCAGGGTTGCAAGCAAACAGGCGACAACAATTTATTCGGTTACGCACCCTTAACCTGGCAGAGTCTCAGCTTTTCCACGATCCCGCCGCGCTTGAGCATGGCAAAATGCTTTGCATCGTCCAGTGCCGTAATCCTGGCCAGGTAGGCGATGTTTTTCTCGATGGATTCCAGGTAGTAGTTTTTATCGACGCCATACCAGTTTTTGAAATGAAACGAGAGTTTGCCATTGATACCGCCGAACTGTTCGCGCAGTCGCAGCAGGCTTGCCTCGTAAAACACCTGGGTATTACGCAACAGGTCGTGAATATGCTGGTAGTTGCCAAAACGCGCTTCCTCAAATTCCAGAAACAGCAACAACAATTTTTCCAGATAGGTTCGGTCCGCCATCTGCCCGGTCAGATCGGCTGTGCCGAGCATCTCCCCCAGCATGCGTGAGCGCTCGTCAGGGAACACGATATCAGATACATTCAGTGCCGGATTAGTGCAAAAAATTATCGACTCGAGCGGCGCAGCCCATGCCTTTGGGAAATTTCTATCAACGAGGTAGCGCTGCATGAAACATACACTGCGGTTGACATGCGTCTGAGTGTGTTGCGCGCCCGTGCCGTAATTTTCTCCGATAAGTTGCGCATAGCCGGTATCGTGCATCAGCGCGGCCATCATGATCATCGACATTTCGTCATCAGTCAGTCTGCATCCTGAAAGATGCACGCCATGCATCAGCCTGACCGAACATAAAAAGACATCCAGCGTATGTTGCAAATCATGATACAGCGTACCGACCGGACAGAAGCCGGGATATTTTCCGCGAAACAAGCGTACCACATCGTCAAAGGTGCTTCTTACGAGACTGTTATCGTGCGTGTGGCTGATATGCCCGACAATCTCCTCCGCCTTTTTCCAAACCTCTTCCGGATTATTATTGGCAAAAAGACTGTTGATCTCGACAGGTGCAGGGGTAATTTTCATGGATAAAAATATCAGGAAAGCACGATGAATCAGGCACTCTGCAAATATAAGTCGGTTTTTTAAAAAAATACCCTGAACGCCCTGAATACCAATGCGAATAAAATCAGGGCAAACAATGGAACTACATATTTAACAAGCCTCCAGTCAGCGTGGCGGCTTTCGGCATGTCTGCCAACATTTTTAGGCATTGCATGAGTGTTTACGGTGCCATCCGTGCCCGAAGGCTCTGCCGACCAAACATCAGCCGGCTTTTCAAACTGGGGATACAAGGCATCGTGCCTGGTCAGCAGTGCAAATAACGTTTTTGCATTCCGGGATGAAAATCCCGCCCTGACGCCGCCCCTGGAATCACTGATGAGAGACACCAGCAACGCCCGGCATTCCGGATGCCCCCATGAATGGGTGATTTTTTTCGCAATATGTGGATACTGCGAAAACAACTCGGTGGTGTCTATGGTATTCAATTTTTCCTCCGCATAACCAGCACTATGAACCGCCTGATCCAGTCTGCACGTACCCCCGCAACGTCAACAGGCCTGAACCCGGGCTTCCTGCTGCAACCGGCTCTTCTCAAGCTGAACGCAAAACCTTGAGGCCGGCTTTATTCATGACAACACGTCGCCTGAACGCTTCATCCGGCGCAACAATTTCGGCAGCCTGCACACCGCTTAGCTGCTGCAACAACGCTGCGTGAAGCTGTTTTTGTGTGATGAGCCCGCGTGTCACAAGGTAATTTCCGCAGCGACCATGGCACCTCGAATCAAAATCGGCCAGAACATGATCCAGCTCCGGTTCGGTCACCAAGTCCATTTGGATCAACGCATCGCTTATCGAACCCGCCTTGACCGGATTGGCGAACGACGTTGCATAACTGAATTGAGAAAATGATGACTCACTTTCCTGCTGTCGCAGGGCATTATCCAACTGAATCCGCTTAATCAATCCGCATGTAATCAGATAGCCACCCAATCGACCGTCTCGCAGCTGATCAAAATTCGCCAGGGTGGCATCCAGGTCGTTCGACGAAATCGCCTTCATATCAATCAAAATATGACCCAGCAAACGCCGTTTGTTCGGTTTGATGCGATGTTCGGCATTTGCTGTTCGCGCATAATCGGGGTAGAAATACAGCCGATTTCCGGGATCTATGCTCCGCCCGGCTTGCTGAATCTCTTTCCAGGTATCGTTGCTGCCCATGGTGCGTAAAAAAGTCCTGGCTATCAATTCAAACTGCCGTGCACTCGCCTTGTTGCGAAAAATGGATAACAGCAACAACCACGCCTCGATTTTCTCCGGAAATTCCAGGATGATATTGTTCAATATCTCAATGGCATTATCCCAGCGTCCATGCATTGCATATAACTCGGCTTCCTCGATCATTGCATCGATCTTTGCCAGCTCAGCGATATAACGGATTTGTCGAACAGGCAGGGGTGAGCCGGCAGACGCCGAACTCAGCGGAATCACCTTGCCTGATTTCCCCATGGCGAATTCGCTTTCCACGATGGCCGGAGTCTTCAACGATCGTTCACCGATCTCGCTTGCCGGGAGTCGTTCCGGTGCAGAACCGGCACCCTCAGCATACGTTTGGGCAAAAATACTGCGCTTGAACGCCGCCCCGTATTTGCGATACCCTGAAATTGTCCCGCCCGCCAGCAGCAACAGCAAAAATATCGATATTTTTTTATAATCGCGCTGCAACAGCGCGGCCCAACTGACCGAATCCACTGCTGCTGCATCAGCCAGCATGACTGAGCCACTGCGCTGCCCGCCTGCCGCCGGCAACTCACCGGCAACATGCGACCCTGCGGCCATATAACCATCAACCGCTGACCTTTTCCTCATACTGACCTGCAAGCTTTTGACCGACGCCTGCATCTGACTGATTTGCATATTTAATTCGTTTAATTCTTGCGCAAGCCGCGCTGCCTGTCGCTCTTCGCCGGCAGCATCGATTCGACCGGGCACATCGACGGGCGGCACCATCGCATAGGCACCGGAGGTCACCAACGCCAACGCGGACAGCGCACGCGACAAAAAGCTGCGCGTCAAACTACTCCATTCAGGCGGTTGCAACTCGTCGGTCATATCGCGTATGAAAATTCAGGATAGCATCCGCATCCGACGTAAGTGACGCGCTCGACGGACGATACATCCAGAACTGATTTGATTGATGGCATGGCATATACCCTGGTTTATAAAAGGCTGCTGCGCCAGAAAGTCACTGTCATTACAACGCCCCCTGTGGATTACACCGGCAGGCGAGCAAAACAGAAATTCCCGACAATGATCCTGTTACACGGATGTTAAACAGGAAGATAATTTGAAAAAATACCTTGAACAGGGTATTTTTTCCATCGGTACTGAAATAGCTGCTGAACGATTATTTACGGCTGATAAGTTCGCCGGTAATTGCGTAGCGGGTGAGCTCAGCGACATTATGCAAGTTGAGTTTGCTCATGATGTTGCGTCTGTGCACATCGACTGTGGAGGGGGAGATATTCAGCCTGTCTGCAACCATCGCAGAGGTAAGACCTTCAGCCACCAATTGCAGCACCTGACGTTCCCGGTTGCCGAGTCTGGCGGGAGGAGCGGCATGCTGAATCATGATTTTTGACACGTCGGGGCACAAGTATTTGCGATTTTCCAACACCGCGCTGATCGCACGCAACAACTCACCGGCGGCTTCGGCCTTGGTGATATAAGCATCGGCGCCCGCACTCATCATATCCGTTACATATCTCCGATCGGAGTGTGTCGAAAGTGCAACCACCTTGACCGAAGGAAAGGCCACGATGAGATGCCGCGTAATCTCGATACCATTCATGCCGGGCATGCCGATATCCATACAGACAATCTGAGCCGCCGTTTTTTCAACCAGCCCGACCACCTCAAACGCATCGCCAGTTTCGCCGACGACTTCCAGGTTCGTCTCTCTCTCCAGCAAGCTGCGCAACGCATCGCGGAACATCTGATGATCATCGACAAGAAGGATGCGAACATTTCCCATAATCACCTCTCAAAGTTTTCTTTAACGTGAAACTCTCGCGCAACAATTCGTTTGCCAATCAGGGCAAGTCCAGCCAAACTTTACCGATTGCCGGATTCGCGTCACGACCAAGACGCAGAACCGACTCCCTTTCATCCACACTGCGAAACTCTACCGCAACACGTGTTCCCTGGCCGATTACCGATTCGACCGAGAATCTGCCGCCGGCAACTTCAGCCATTTCCTTCATATTCAACATTCCCAAACCGATGGGGCCGTTTTTCCCCAGCAACGCGGGATCGAATCCTGCGCCGTCGTCGCTGATTATCAGTGCGACGGGGGCGTCGCCATTGCTGAACGTCACCCGCACCGAGGTGGCATGAGCGTGTTTGGCACAATTGGTCAACGCTTCCTGGAAAATGCGAAACAACAGAGACTCCAGCTCCGGCGCGTATCTCTCTTCACGATTGACGCAGTCGAATTGAACTGCAATACCGGTTCGCCGCGTAAACTGCTGGATATAGCTCTCCAGCGCCGCCGACAGTCCCGCATAATCCAGCAATGGCGGACGCATATCCGCACAAATGTCGCGAATGCTGGCTGCCGTGTCCATAATCAACGCACGCGTATCCTCCAGACGACCTGCCAAATCTGTCGAGTGCTGCTGCGGTAATTCAGTGACGATGATGTCCAGATTGATGTTAATGGCAGCAAGATTCGGACTGGTGCGATCATGCAGTTCACTGGAAAGTCGCCGCCGCGCCTCCTCCTGTGCGGCAACCAGGTAACGCGATGCATCCTCCAGTCGTTTCAGATGAAGAATGCGCTCCTGTTCCATTTTTTTCCGTTCAGTCATATCGTAAACAGTGGAACGGCTCATGATGAAATGTCCATCCTTGTCATACACGGCCAGCGCGCTAATCATCACCGGCAAAATCGTCCCATTCTTACGGATCAGTTCCAGCTCCAAATCATGCACCTCCCCCTTTTCCCTGAGAAGCGAAAAAACGCGTTTGTATGTCAGAATTGAAGTACTGCTCAACAAATCGGCAAGCCAGCGTTTCCCGACTACTTCGCTCCATGTATAACCCAGCCAGTTAAGCTCTGTTTCATTGATGTGCTGAAAACACCCCGCCTGATCAAGCGAATGATAACCGCACGGTGCATGCTCATAGAGATCTGCCATTTCATCGGCGAAATGAGCGATTTTCTCGGATAACTGGTTCTGTTCTTGTACGCTCGCTTCCAGTGCCGCTTCCCGTTGCGCCAGGGTATTGAGCAGGCGATTGAATCCGCCGATCAAATCGCCAATCTCGTCTTGACGGGTAATAGACAAGGCTTGCAGGGGCTGCCTGGTATCCGACAGGAAGGCCAGTGTTTTCATTGCAGCAAACATCGGAGATAGCTGGCGTCGCAACATCAACCAGGTCAGAGCGCCCGCCAGCAGGGTAAAAAACATCACGGCAATCAGCATGCGCCGCTGTATGCCGCCGATTGGTGCAAAGGCTTCACTGGTCGGTAATGCGACACTCACGTACCATCCCGCCACCGGAACGTATTTGACCGATGCCAACTGCTCAGCACCCTGCGAATTGACATAAACTGCGGATCCCTCATAACCCCGCATGAAGCGGTCGGTTACCGTATCGACACCGTAAACCGGAAGCGCATCCAGAATATGTTTTTTGCCGGTTGAGGTGATAATCAGCCGACTCTGTGGCGCAATGAGCAGATAACCACCCATCCTGCCATATTGGTTTTCAGCAATCTTGTCGAGAAAATTTGGCCGGCTCAAATTGGTAACTCCCATCAAGGCACCGATCACGGCTCCCCGGGCATCGAATATGGATACCGCCATGACGACAACCGGAGTTCGCGGCATCCCTCCCATGGCAGGTCGGACGATAGACGCTCTCCCTTCCTTTAGTGCAGCGAGCATGGCATATTTATCCGCATCGCCGACATTGTGCTTTCCTGCCCAAAGCGGTAAAGAAGCCACCACTGCGCCATCCGTTCGGGTGATGAAAGTACCGCCGTTAAACATATTCTGAAGAATCAGATGCCGCCCCAGCAGCAGTTGCAAGGCCGACGCATCGCCCAGCAGGGCTGGTGTGACTTCGGTGGCAACAACATGCAACCCCCTCAGCCGGTTATCCATATCTTCGTTTATCTCGGCTGCAACATATGAGACAGTCGAAAACTGCTGCTCCCCCAACATGCGTTGCATATCTTCGCGCAACATCCGGCTGGCGTAGATTGTCATCGCCCAGATGCCGACCAAAAAAATGGCCAATGTGAATAACGTTACCCGCGTCTTGAGCGAGCAACACGGGAAAAAATTCAGCTTCATGCGGATTCTGTCATCGACGATATTTCACTCACCAGGCTGCAGGGCAGCATCCACGTATTTATCCGCTACAACACCGAACTTATTTCTGAACAATTTTTTCGAGCTATTCTGAATTTCACGCGTTTGGATAATACCCCCTTTGGGTGCGCCAGTCACATGCACGAGCGGTCATCAGGTCGTCAATGCAGCCCGCAATTTCATGAAGCATGGGCGGTTTGTCGCAGCTTCGCCACCTTGGACAGCATTTAGAAAACCGGAAGATTTAACATTTCTGAAATAATTAACCTGACAGCTTGGTGATAGCATTCAGCAGAGGAATCGAATGGCATTGCAGGAACCGGCAGATTCAGGGCAAACACCTCTGAAGGGCGAGTTGTCTTTAACGCTGATAACGATATGCCGCTGAGGCGCTCAATCTGATTCCACGACCACCTGAAACATAGCCATCGTTGAACCCGTCAAACCTGACGACATCAAGCAAAATAAGGCCCGGCATGACAATACTCAGAGAACACACATCCATACAGTTTGATATTGAACTGAAAGCGGTAACGAGCAGCGTCCTGCATATGGGGGAGCTGGTGCAGCAACAGTTTCAGCTCGCCATGGAATACCTCAATGACGGTGGAACGGCCTTGTCCGCCCGCGTACGGGATCTGGGTTACCAGGTAAACAGTATGGAAGTCGATATAGACCGAAAATGCCACTTGCTTCTTGCACAGCGCCAGCCTGAGGCCAATGACTTGCGCACCATACTGACTGCGTTGAAATGCACGACAGACATTGAACGGATAGGCGATCAGGCAGAGCTGATCGTGCGCAGAGCCGAAATGCTTTTTCAGAGGAATGAGCTTAGCCTTACCCAGCCTTGCGAATTGGCGCGCTCCGCCAGCATGGCCTCAAGCATGCTGCACAACGCGCTGCAAGCTTTTGCCCGCTCGGATATGGAGATTGCCACGCAGGTTATCCGGCAGGATACGCAGGTCAACGAAGAGTACAGCCACATCACGCGCAACCTGATAGAGCACATGACGGAAAATCCGCAGACTATTACAGCAGGGCTGGATATACTTTTCATGGCCAAGGCAATTGAACGCATCGGCGATCACGCCAAGAACATGGCAGAATACATAATTTTCATGGTGAAGGGCAGCGATGTTCGCCACACATCAGTTGAAACGTTGCCGCGTCAGGAAAATCTCTGACACTGTTGGCAGGGTTCAGACCGGCGCAGGAAGCACAGACCCGCCAATTATTTCTAAGGAACCGCTGAATTATTGTCATTTCGAGCAAAGCGAGAAATATAACTATTTGATTTATAAGGATATTTCTCTTCGTTCGGAATGACAAACGAGAATAAAGCAGCGGTTCCCTAACTTGCTTTCAGGGTCAGTATGTTGAACTGGATATCATGCAAAAAGGAAGCAGCCGTATTCAAATGCAGCATAACTTCCTCACTCTCAAGCTTCGCCTTTGCGCAGCATAACGCATCTATAGCTGCCGAGATTTGCTGACTGACAATATCTTTCAAACCATCGTTCATATCCTGTTCCCCTTTCATCTGTCTTTCCTGACAATTTCAGAATTTTAGGTGGAATATATGACAGGCTGATGAAGATTAGCGGCTTTTCGGTTAGCTTTAACGCCGCACCGATTATTCTTCGCAGCCGGTAATTTTAGAGACCGACAGGCGCCGCATCATCGGACTGAGCTTATTCTGATGGGCGCTCATTCTTTCCAGCACACCGCTCAAAAAACGCACGGTTTCGACAATATAAGGCCCCTTGTTAAGCATGACGCACTCCGCCCGAACAGACATGGCTGCATCGGATACCTCGGCACGCGAGGGTATGCCGCTTTTGGCCATGCTCTCCAGCACCTGGGTAGCCCATATCACCGGTACATGAGCCGCCTCACACAACCAGAGTATTTCTTCCTGCACTTCAGCCAGTCGCTCGAAGCCGATCTCGACCGCAAGATCTCCGCGCGCCACCATGACACCCACCGGCGTATGACATAAGCCGGCCAACAGGATCATAGGCAGGTTTTCAAAAGACTGACGCGTCTCGATCTTGAGTATCGTGCCCAGATTCCCGGCACCAACAGCATTCAGTTCACGGTGCAGCGCCATCACATCGTCAGGCGTGCGCACAAATGACAGGCCGACGATGTCGATATGCGCCGCCAGTGCATGCAGGTTGACGATATCCGCTTCGGTTAATGCAGGAATATCCAGATGGGTGTCGGGCAAATTGATGCCCTTTTCTGCCCGCAACTTGCTTCCCTGCGGAGCGGCATGCGTGATGCGAACTGTGATTTGCTCGCCGTCATTAGAGGTAATGTTGCCGCCGATTTTGCCATCGTCGAACCATATCGGCTGACCGGGCGCGGCCGCATCGAACACTGCAGCCAGCGTACATGGCATGGACGCCGGACGGAGCAACAGGCCGTTTGCATCATACTGCGCCTGACTGCCAAGCCGATCGGCATGCGTGAGTATCAAGTCATCTCCAGCTTTCAGCACGATGGGCTCAAATATCTCAGGTAAGCTGGTAATTTTCCCCTGAACCAGCAGCCTTCCCTTGCGGCAAAGCTTGCAGGCGGCTTTCTCGGCGATGAAAGCGTGCTGCGTGCAATGGGCCAGCCATGAAGAGCCGAATTGCTCCTTCACAAGCAAATTGCGCAGCGAACCACGGCTATCGCTCACTTCGATGAGATCACCCGGACGCACTGCCGCCAGCAGCACTTCATCCATCGGCAACGTGGCATCGACAGACAATAATGGCGCCTCCCGACAGCCTGCCGGGGTGAGCCACACCTTGGCCGGCATAGTCATGAACCCTCGCGCATCGCGTTTGATCTTGACTTCAACCAAACGCCCGACCGCACGAACGGGGCCGGTACGCAGCTTGGGCCCTGCCAGATCTGCGTACACCTTGCACGACCTTCCCAATAGCTGCTCTGCATCGCGCAGATGGCGTATCATCGACAGCCATGCATCCGCATCATCATGAGCGCAATTGATGCGCATGATGTCCATGCCTGCTGCCAGCAAATCGTGCACCAGGCGCGCATCCGTAGCGGCCTCGGATGACATCGTCACCATAATTCGGGTTACATGCCTGCCGGAAGCCGCACCCAGAAGCCGAGTGGCATGCTCGTCAAGCTGCTTCCCGCCTATACGGTTCTCAACATCCGGCGCCAAATCCGGCGCCTTTTTTTTCAACCCCGCCAGCGCATGCAACGCATTGAGCACGGCATCCAGACTGCTCAGGGTATGCGCTTCGGCACGCCCGAGTCGGCTCAGGCCGAGCAATTCCAAACTCTGTTGAAGGTTACGAATATCGCTTCGACGCAAAGCCAGATAATGCAGCAAATTTCTGGCGCTGGACCGGTACAATGGGTCAATATCGGCCACTGTCTTCAGATAGTGATGCTCCATTGAAATGGCATCTTCCCGCAACTTTTCAAGTGCAGGTATCAGGTCTTCAATGATATGGCGTTGTGGCAAGTGAATGACCGCAGGCATCGGTGCCGAATATATTTTCCACAGCCTACGTTTTAATTATTGCAATTGCATTACAAAAATATGGAATTGGACATTCAGCCTCAAAAGGCGGCCCTTGAGCTTGCAACAAGCGGGCAATTCAGAATAAAAGTATTCATTCAGACATGCCAGATACGTTACCGTGAAAGTCGCGAAGCGATTCGTTTGTTCCCTCTCCCTCCGGGAGAGGGTTTGGGTGAGGGAACCG
>JAJXTL010000258.1 GCA_021783855.1 Pseudomonadota bacterium | reverse complement strand
AATACCTATTACAATGTTGGATCTGCGACCATCGTCACGACCTATGACAAGGGTGTGAGTCCCTATGGTGTTTATGATATGGCAGGCAATGTGGATGAATGGACGGCAAGCGACTTTGTGCCTTACAGTGGAACGGATGCCGATGCGGAAATATTCAAAGCCAAGGTGGCCAAGGTCGAGAGCGCTGAAGATCGCGCATTGAAAGTGGCCGATCTGGTGCATGTCAATCGGATGTACAAGGTGCTGCGTGGTGGTTCATGGAAGGGGGATCCATTTTCAACCGCGACCTACCACAGGGATTTTGCGTTGCCGAATCTGGCTTCGGATTTTTACGGATTCCGTTGTGCATCAGATGCTAAAATGTAAACGGATCATCGGAGGTGAATGATGTACAGCTTGTCAATTAAATCAGGCCTGATGATGTCGGCCCTGCTTGCGTCCACATCTGCACATGCGGCAGTAGACAGTTACCGTTTTACTCACGTGACCATCGCAACGCCTTGGTATATTTTCATCTTTCTATTGATGGGCGTCTTTGTCCCGTTTGTGTTGATGGCTGTGCTGGCCTGGCGAGTCGCGGTGAAGAAATCCAACAGCACGGCATCCGATGTTGCTCATAAACCTATCGCAGAATGAAAAATATGTCCCGCACTTTAAATACCTTGTTCAATTGGTTTTCCTTGCGTTTCATCGGCGTCCTGTTTGTCGCCATGTTCTCAGTGATGAACATCGTTCATGCTGAAGAAATCTCCAACGGGGATGACAGCGCGCATATATTGCAGGCATTCAACAAACAGCACAGGGAAGAAGTGCGCGAAAAATCCATCCCGCAAAAGGAAAAACAGCAGATCATGTTTCTGATGGGGGTTGTGCTGTTCATACTGGTTCTGATTACCGGCGGACTGGGACTTGCGATGGGTTTGTACGGCAAGCAGGTATATGTGCCGCATATGCTTTTTGCCGGTTTGAGCGTGTCGATGGCCATTGCCCATGCCATCGTCGGCCTGGTGTGGTTTTATCCTTTCTAGTCTGCAACCGTGCAAAGTTGTATCAGTCGATGCTGTCGCGCCGCTGCGTGAGTTGCTGTTTTGAACATGCAGGGCTCGCTCTTCTCTGACATGTGTGATCACCCGGTGAACTCAAAAGACCCGGCCTTAACGTCCGGCAACAACTGGTGGCGGGGCGCGGTGTTTTTTTATGGCCTGTCGGGATTTGCCAGTCTGGCCTATGAGGTGCTGTGGTCGCGCATGTTGTCCATGCAGTTTGGCGTCAGCATCTTTGGTGTCGTGCTCACGGTCACGGCGTTCATGATAGGGCTGGGCGGGGGCGGCCTGGCGGGCGTGAAGTGGGCCAGACTCAGCCGAAAGCCGCTCGTTGTGTTTGCCGCGATAGAGGCGGCCATCGCTTCTTATGCGTTGATGTTGCCGGGTTTGATGCGCTGGGCGAGCCTCTGGCTGGAAAATGCCTCAGGCCGGCTTACATTGATGCAATGGTATCTGCTGCAGGCGTTGGAAGCACTGAGCCTGCTGTTGATCCCGGCCTTTGCAATGGGCGCCGGATTTGCGCTGGTCTTGAAGGCTGTCGATCGTACGCCGCTGTCGCTCGGAAAATTGTACGGGCTCAATACGGTAGGCGGTGCTTTGGGGGCGTTGTTCCCGCTCTGGGGGCTGCCGGTATTGGGGTGGACCAATTCGGTAAGAGGCGTTGCGCTGCTGGGATTTGTGGCTGGCGGCGCTGCGCTTTTTTTCTCCCGGTTTGTCCGCGCGGATAATTCCGCTGCAGAGCAGAAAGGGATGCCGCCGTTGTCAGCCTTGCTGCTTTATGCGGGAATAGGTGCGGGCAGCCTGATGCTTGAAGTCGGCTGGGTGCGCCTTTATGGCATGATCATGCTGCGCACGGAGTACGTGCTCGGCGTCATTCTGGCGGTTTTTCTTGCGGGCATAGCGCTTGGCAGTCTGCTTGTGCCGCGCAAACCGAAACACTGGGTAGCCGAGCTGCTGCCGTTTGTGGCAGGCGGCGGCGTGTTGCTGGGTTTGCGTTTTTTGCCCGCCGCGTCCGCCTGGGTGGAGGGCAGTCAGTTCCATTCTTTCTTTGGGGCTGTCGGTTCCGAAGCCATGATGGCAGCACTGTTTACCTTGCCGGTCACGCTTGTGCTGGGTGCCTGGTTGCCATTGCTTGCACGGCGCTATGAGCATGTCGATGCGAGCGGTGTATGGTTGTATGGCGCGAATTGTCTGGGCGGCGCGCTGGGTGCGCTGCTTGCCTGTCTTGTGGTCATCCCTTGGTTCGGCAGCGTTGCGACTGTCGTCGTCGCAGGCCTTGCGATTACGGCTTTTGGATTGGCCGGCATCAAGTCCAGATGGGGCTGGCTTGGCTTTGCCTTGCTGTTGTTGCTGGCCTGGCCTCTGCGCAGCATGCCGCCCGTGCATGATCTGCTGCCGATTGCGGAGGCTGACAGCCGGGACCTGTATCTGTATGAAGATGCGGTTTCGCTTACGCATGTGGTTCGCCACAAGGATGGTCAGCGCATACTGCTGAGCGATTTGCAGCGCATGGATGCTTCCAGCGATCCCAGTGCGGTCGAGATACAGATGGATCAGGCAAGGCTTGCCTTGCTCTTGCATCCTGATCCTCGCAGCGTGCTGTTTCTGGGGCTTGGGACAGGGATATCCATGGCGGGCTCGGCAGCTTTCCCTGGGCTTGATCGCAGCGCGGTTGAATTGTCGCAAGGGGCGATTTTCGCCGCCAGGCACTGGTTTTCCGAGGTGAACGGCGGCATCGTGGACCAGGCCAGGGTATATCGCGACGATGCCAGGCATTACCTGAATGCCACCGATAAAAACTACGACGTGATCATCGGTGACTTGTTCCACCCGGATCTGGCCGGTATGGGTTCGCTGCTGTCGGTGCAGCAATTTGAACGCGCCAGGAATCATTTGAGCGCCGACGGGGTATTTGTGCAGTGGCTTGCGCTCAACCAGTTTGATATTCGTTCGCTGGGCGTGGTGCTGAAGAGCTTCAGGCAGGTTTTCCCCGATGCGCAGATGTTCATGGACGGCATGCATCTGGCGCTGGTCGGCCCAAAACAGCCTATGTCTGCTGCACTTGTGATGCAGCGAAATTTGCAGAGGCTGACTATCCCTGAACAGAAGCTGGCGACCGGAGACGAGGGGGTGTGGACCTGGCTTGGACGCTACTGGGGACAGGTTCCCGACAGCAGCGGCCCGGTTCAGGATGAATGGGTGCCCTATATCGAATACAGCCTGCCGCGTGCGCGTTA
>JAJXTL010000257.1 GCA_021783855.1 Pseudomonadota bacterium | reverse complement strand
TACCCGTCCACGCAAGTCACTCGGTTTCAAATGTCCGGTAGAACTGTTCATGCCAGACGCTTTTGACTTTAAGCTACATCACGCAGCACTTTTTGCACTTGGTGCTTGAAACCGCCCAGCCAAAATATTTTGGCTTCGGCAGTATTGGGGGTGTTTCGTTACATCGGTCTGTTTGGCGGAGGAGCGATGCGTTTTTCACGTGGGTCGTTTCTTCAGTATTAATTGGTAAGGAGCCTTTTAATGACAATTGCCGAAAAAATTTTGGAGGTCGCTAAACCGTTGCCGGAATCGCTGGCACTGGAAGCGCTGAATTTCATTGAATATTTGAGCAGCAAGAATGCAGATCGTGCCGAGATAACAGACCTGGCTCGTGCTCAGGAAAAGGTTATGGAGCACGTCTGGGATAATCAGGATGACGAGGTATGGAATGACGTTAAAACGCTCTGACATTGTTCAGATTCCGTTTCCATCAACCGGAACTTGGGTAATGAATGATTTGCGCGACAAGGTAATATTCATCACAGGATCCACGCGCGGAATCGGGCGGGAGATTGCCTTGCGCTGTGCGCGTGATGGCGCAAAAGTGGTGATTACCGGCAAGACAGTGGCACCGCATGACAGGCTGCCCGGCACGATATATTCGGTTGCGGAAGAAGTGGTGCAGGCGGGCGGACAGTCGCTGCCGGTTGAGCTTGACGTGCGCGATGAACAGGCAATCGAGACAGCGGTCGCGCAAACGGTGGATCGTTTTGGCGGCATCGACGTGCTGGTCAATAATGCCAGTGCAATCAGCCTGACGGGGACGCTGGCAACTTCTGCCAAAAAACTGGACCTGATGTGGCAAGTGAACATGCGCGCCACTTTTTTGATGTCGCAAGCCTGTATTCCGCATCTCATCAAGGCTGCCCGCCCGCACATCCTCACCCTGTCGCCGCCGCTTAACATGCAAGCCCGTTGGTTCGCGCCGCATCTGGCCTACACAATCTCCAAGTACGGCATGAGCATGTGCACACTGGGTCTGGCGCAGGAGTTTGCGACAATTTCGGTGAATTGTTTATGGCCGCGTACCACCATTGCCACCGCCGCGATTCGATATAACTTCCCCGCCGGGATCTTGAACGCGTCCCGACATCCCGCCATCGTGGCGGATGCGGCGTATCAGATTCTCACGGGCGGGGGCGCCAGCGGGAATTTTTATATCGATGAAGAGGTGTTGCGGGAGGCGGGGGTGAGCGATTTCGGGCAATATGCTGTGTCGCCTGCAACGCCGTTGTTTGACGATCTGTTTTTGGAATAACGAGGGAAAAAAGTGCCGACTGATGATGTCATTTCACCCGAGCAGGCGGGTACGCTGTATGGCTTGTTTCTGGAGCGCGTGCGCCGCACGCCGGATAAACTTGCTTACCGTCATTTTCGGCAGAACGCATGGCGCGATTTAAGCTGGCGCCAGGTGCAGGCGGAAGTTGCGCGCTGGCAGTCGGCGCTGAGCGGTCTGGGTTTGCAGCGCGGTGACCGTGTTGCCATCATGCTGCGCAATTGTCCTGTCTGGGTGATGTTCGATCAGGCGGCCATGTCGCTGGGACTGGTGACCGTGCCGCTGTACACCGTGGACAGGCCGGACAATGTCGCTTATATTATTAATGATGCCGATGTGAAGGTTCTGCTGTTTGAAACTGCCGAACAATGGCTGGCCTTGAATACCGTGCGCGACCGGCTGGGCAGCGTGGTGCGTTTCGTCAGCATCGACAATCTGCGTAACACGGGCGAATTGCGACTGGTCTCAATGGGAGAGTTTCTGCCGAAAACCGCGCAGTTATTGCCAGCCACACCTTGCCAGGCGAACGGGCATGGCAATGTCCGTTTCCCTCACCTCAATCCTGATGGAACAACTAGCCAATCGACTAAGTCATCAGAAAACGATGACCAAGTCGCTGGTTATCTCCCGGAGGGCGAGGAGGCAAACGAGTCGCTACGCGAGATTTGCTCTAACGATCTGGCCAGCATCATCTACACGTCGGGCACCACCGGCAAGCCCAAAGGCGTGATGCTTTCACACGCCAATATGCTCAGCAATGCGCATGCCTGTCTGGATACCTTTGCCGTGAAAGGCGATGACTTATTCCTGTCTTTTTTGCCGCTGTCGCATACCTTCGAGCGCACCCTGGGTTATTACCTGACCGTGATGACGGGCACCCCTGTTGCCTATGCCAGATCCATTCAATTGTTATCTGAAGACTTGCAGAGCATACGTCCGACCCTGCTGATTTCGGTGCCGCGCATCTACGAGCGCGTGTACGGCGCTATCCGCACTAAACTGGAGGAAGGCTCGCCGCTCAGGCGCCGGCTGTTTTATTTTGCAGTGGATGTGGGCTGGGCACGTTTTGAATACCGGCAAGGGCGGGCTACATGGAAAATCTCGTTTCTGTTCTGGCCGCTGTTGCAAAAACTGGTGGCGCAGAAGGTGCTCGATAAACTGGGCGGACGGCTGCGTGTGGCCTTGAGTGGCGGCGCGGCGCTTTCGCCGGAAATTTCACGCGTGTTCGTCGGGTTGGGATTGCCCATTCTGCAAGGCTACGGGCTTACCGAGACCAGCCCGGTCATCACAGGGAATCATCCGGAGAGCAACTATCCTGACAGTGTCGGGCAGCCGATACGCGATGTAAAGGTACGCCTGGGGGATCAGAATGTGCTGCTGGTAAAAGGGCCGAACGTGATGCTGGGCTATTGGAAAAATCCCGAGGCCACTGCACAGATGATAGATGCAGACGGCTGGCTGAACACCGGCGATGTCGCGCATATCTCCGGGAGCGGGCATGTCTATATCACCGGGCGCATCAAGGAAATCATCGTCATGTCGAACGGCGAAAAGATTCCGCCTAACGATATGGAACTGGCGATTTTGCATGATCCGTTGTTCGATCAGGTGATGATATTCGGTGAGGCGCATCCCTATCTGGTCGCCGTTGCAGTGCTCAACCTTGAAGTCTGGTTGCACTTTGCCAGTGAAGTCGGCATACGTCCCGATATGCCGGAAGCGTTGACGGACAGCCGGGTCGAAGCCAAAGTGCTGCGTCGTATTGCGCGCAATCTGCGCGGTTTTCCGGGCTACGCCAGAGTGAACCGGGTGTTGCTGTTGAAAGAGCCGTGGAGCATAGATAACGGCCTGATGACGCCCACCCTGAAAATCAAGCGTGATGAAGTGTCCATGCGATATGCCGCGCAAATCAAGATGCTTTACGAGGGCCATTGATCGTGGATGAACTCACAACCCTGCCTGAGC
>JAJXTL010000256.1 GCA_021783855.1 Pseudomonadota bacterium | reverse complement strand
AAATCGAGGTGTTTGGCTTTGGCAGTTTGTGCGTGATGAACGAGGGGCGCTGCTGGCTTTCTTCGTATGCGACTGGCGAATCGCCGAACACAGTCGGCGCCTGCTCTCCGGCCAAATATGTCAAATGGGAAAAAACGCCAGGCCGGATGTCAACGCGTTTGAACGGCATACTGATTGACAGTTTCGCAGACAATGAGCCGGCAGGTTACCCGACGCTGTGTAAGGGCCGCTTTGAAGTTAACGCCGAGACCTACTACGCGCTGGAAGAGCCGACTAGCCTCAATGTACTGGAAATACTACCGGAGATAGCTCGAATTGGCGTCTCAGCGATCAAGGTGGAGGGGCGCCAACGCAGTCCGGCTTATGTTGCCCAGGTCACTAAAACTATGCGCGCAGCGCTGGATGCGCTTGCCATCGAGGGTCAGCATTACCAGGTGAAGCAGAGTTGGCAGTCCGACCTTTCCAAGATTTCCGAAGGAAGCCAGGCAACACTCGGCGCTTACAGCAGGCCATGGAGATAAACGCATGAAACTCGCACTCGGCCCGCTGCTCTATTTCTGAGACAGAAAGTACTTGAGTTCTATGCCGAGGTGGCACAGAACCCGTCCATCGACATCGTTTATGTCGGCGAGGTGGTTTGTTCTCGCCGCCAGCAATTGCGCGTCACCGACTGGATCGCACTGGCGCGTGATCTGAGTCATGCCGGAAAGGAAGTCGTTGTATCCACGCAAGCTCTGCTCGAATCTGAAAGCGATCTGAAAGCGCTGCGCAGGTTGATAAATGAGGCCGACTGCAAGGTCGAAGCCAACGATCTGGGTGCGGTAAACGTCGCCGGCGGACGTCCTTTCGTTGCCGGTCCGCATCTGAATATCTACAACGAAAACGCGCTTGAGACCTATGCCGGATATGGTATGCAGCGCTGGTTGCCGCCATTGGAAGCCGATCGCAAATTAATCGAAACACTTCATGCCGGTCGCCCGACAGGAATCGAAACCGAGGTCTTCGTTTATGGAAAATTACCGCTGGCGTTTTCGGCGCGCTGTTTTACTGCGCGGCATTATGATCTGAACAAGGATGATTGCCAGTTCAAGTGTCTTGAGCATCCCGCAGGTCTGATCTTGAGGACGCGCGAAGGGCAGCCTTTCCTGACTATCAATGGTATTCAAACCATGTCGGCGCAAAGCTACAACCTGCTGAACGAGGTGCCAGACATGCTCAAGATGAGTATCGACATTATCCGCGTCAGTCCACAGCCGCAACATACGGCGGACATCATCGCTGCTTTCGATGCGGCGCGGCATGGCAGAACAATTCATGCGGATACAGCCGACTGGAACGCAGATGGCATGGTAAACGGCTACTGGTTTGGTGATGCCGGCATCGCCCATCATCCTCTCAACTGAAGCAGAACTGCAAGGAGTTAAAAATGAGTCAGAAAATGAGCATTCCGAACTTCAAGTTGCCCGCATTGGTGGCGCGTATCGGCAGCCATCTGCCGCAATGGCCGCATGCAATGACGCTCATCACCGGACTGAATGCAGCAGTCATGATGAAGCTGCTTGCGCCAGACAGCCTTTTGTTGCTGGAAGGTCGCAGCTTTCTTGTCGAAGTGTCAGACACCGGTGGGTGTGCTTATTTCACTTTCCGATCAGGACTGTTCCGGCCGCTGTTTAATGCAGCAGAATCACCAGATCTTTCCTTGCGCGCCAACCTGTCAGCCTTCTTGCAGCTGCTGGCGCGTCAGGAAGATCCGGATACGCTGTTTTTCAATCGCCAGCTTTCGATCGAGGGTGATACCGAACTTGGGCTGATCGTGAAAAACATGCTCGATGCGGTCGAATGGCCTGCCAGCATGGCCGGGCTCATCTAATCAGCGGTAGGCTTTCCCTTATTTCATCGCGCGCCTTTTTCCGCTGTCCTTGCGGGCTGTATCAAATATTTCCGGTTCTGGTTGACTAAACACAAAATACTGTGTAATTTTGCACCGCTGGCACAAGATATTGTGGTTTCTGGTCTGTGCCTCCAAAACTCAAGCTGGTTTTCCAACCAAAATACGAGTCGGGAGAAAGCAATGGCAGAAAAGCAATCTGAAGTCTGCAGCAATCTGGTTTTTCTACCCCGAGGCGTGATCAAGCGGGATGGTTCTCTGGTTTCATTCGACTCCGAAAAAATTCGATCTGCCATTCAACGGGCAGGGGCCGCCACTGGCGATTTCGATGCCAATGAGGCTTTTCTGCTCACGGCACAGGTTGTCAAAGTACTGATACACAAATTCTGCAAAGAACCGCCGCACATCGAGAAAATCCAGGATGCGGTGGAGCAGGTACTGATCACTGCCAATCACTTCAAGACTGCGCGCTCATACATCGTCTATCGGGAACAGCACACAAAATTGCGTCAGGACCGAAAAACGGTGGTGGACGTGGAAAGCTCGATCAATGAATACCTCAATCAGCTGGACTGGCGTGTCAATGCCAACGCCAATCAGGGATACAGCCTGGGTGGTTTGATCTTGAATATTTCCGGGAAGGTGGTAGCCAACTACTGGCTTAATCATGTGTACCCGCCGGAAATTGGCGCAGCACACCGTGAAGGCGATATCCATGTGCACGATCTGGATATGCTGGCTGGTTACTGCGCAGGCTGGTCGTTGCGTAACTTGCTAAACGATGGACTCAACGGCGTTCCCGGCAAGGTTGAGGCAGGCCCCCCGCAGCACATGTCTTCCGCCGTCGGTCAGATCGTCAACTTCCTGGGCACCTTGCAGAACGAGTGGGCGGGCGCACAGGCATTCAGTTCCTTTGATACATACATGGCCCCCTTCATCCGCAAGGATAAATTGCAATACCGCGAGGTCAAACAGCATATTCAAGAGCTCATCTACAACCTCAACGTGCCTTCGCGTTGGGGCACGCAGACACCGTTCACCAACCTGACCTTCGACTGGACCTGCCCGGAAGACCTGAGGGAGCAGATTCCCGCCATAGGGGGGCAGGAAATGCCGTTCAGCTATGGTGACTTGCAGGCTGAAATGGATATGATCAACCGAGCGTATATCGAAGTGATGACTGCCGGCGATGCCAAGGGTCGCGTATTTACCTTTCCCATCCCGACTTACAACATGACGCCGGATTTTCCGTGGGAATCTGAAAATGCCACGCTGTTATTCGAGATGACTGCAAAATACGGCCTGCCCTATTTTCAGAACTTCATCAATTCCGACCTCAAGCCCAATATGGTCAGGTCGATGTGCTGCCGCCTGCAACTGGATTTGCGCGAACTGCTGAAACGCGGC
>JAJXTL010000064.1 GCA_021783855.1 Pseudomonadota bacterium | reverse complement strand
TTGCACCGGGCTTCGAGGCGCTGGTGTTCAAGGCCTCGCGCGGTATCGAGGATATTTACGAGCTGACTTATATCCGCAAGGACGGCAGCCGCTTCCCGGCGGTGGTGTCGGTTACCGCATTGCGCGACGATGACAACGCCATCATCGGTTATCTGCTGATCGGCACCGACAATACCGCCCGCAAGCATGCTGAAGAGGCACTGCTCAAAGCGGGCGCGTTGCAGAAAGCGATTTTCGACAGCGCCAACTTTTCCAGTATCGCCACCGATGCGAAGGGCGTGATTCAGATTTTCAACGTCGGCGCAGAACGCATGCTGGGCTACACTGCCATTGAGGTAATGAACAAGATCACCCCGGCGGATATTTCCGATCCTGAGGAAGTGGTTGCGCGCGCGCGGACACTGAGCGCTGAACTCGAAACCCAGATTGCACCGGGCTTCGAGGCGCTGGTGTTCAAGGCCTCGCGCGGTATCGAGGATATTTACGAGCTGACTTATATCCGCAAGGACGGCAGCCGCTTCCCGGCGGTGGTGTCGGTTACTGCGCTGCGGGACGAGCAAAATGCCATCATCGGTTACCTGCTGATCGGCACCGACAATACCGCACGCAAGCAGATAGAAGAAGAGCAGAAGAAGCTCGATCAGCGTCTGCGCGACCAGCAGTTCTATACGCGCTCACTGATAGAGTCCAACATCGACGCGATTATAACCACTGATCCATCTGGCATCATTGCCGACGCCAACAAGCAGATGGAGGCACTTACAGGCTGCACGCGTGACGAGCTGATCGGCGCGCCATTCAAGAACTATTTTACCGATCCGGAGCGGGCCGAGGCAAGCATCAAGCGGGTGTTGAGTGAAAAGAAGCTCTCCAACTACGAGCTCACCGTGCGCGCCATGGACGGTAAAGAAACGGTGGTGTCCTTCAATGCGTCCACCTTTTATAACCGGGACAGGAAGCTGCAGGGCGTGTTCGCCGCTGCTCGCGACGTTACCGAACGAAAACTCATGGACAGGGAACTGGAAAACGCCAAGTCTGTGGCGGAAAAAGCCAACCTGGCGAAATCTGATTTCTTGTCCAGCATGAGTCATGAGTTGCGCACCCCGCTCAATGCCATCCTGGGTTTTGCACAGTTGCTGGAGGGGGGGGCACCGCCGCCAACGGATGCGCAAGCGATCAAACTAAACCAGATCATTAAGGCAGGATGGTATCTGCTGGAGTTGATTAACCAAATTCTCGACCTCGCTGTGATTGAGTCCGGCAAGCTATTGCTGTCGCGCGAATCGGTGTCGCTGATTGATGTCATGCTCGAATGCCAGGCCATGATCGAACCGCAGGCGCGCAAACGCGACATCCACATACATTTTCTCCCCTTCGACACCAACTGGTTTGCCAATGCCGATCGGACACGGGTAAAGCAGGTTCTGATCAACCTGCTATCCAATGCAATCAAATACAACCGCGAGCATGGCACGGTCGAGGTGGCATGCACCATGAGCACCCCTGAACGCATACGCATCAGCATCAAAGACAGCGGTAAGGGATTGTCATCAGAAAAACTGGCACAACTATTTCAGCCGTTCAATCGTCTCGGCCAGGAGACTGGCACTGAAGAAGGTACGGGCATCGGCCTGGTGGTAACCCGGCAACTGGTCGAGCTGATGGGAGGCAAAATCGGTGTAAAAAGCACGGTCGACGTGGGCAGCGAATTCTGGATTGAACTGGCTCGGGACGTTATGCCACAATTTGCCGGTGAAAATATACTGTCAGCAGAGCTTGCGCTGCCAGTTCAAGGAATTGCGCACAGCAACCCGGCGCAGTACACACTGCTCTATGTGGAAGACAATCCGGCCAACCTGATGCTGGTCGAACAAATCATTGAGGGTCACCCGCATATCACGATGCTGAGCGCGCGCGATGGCAATCAAGGCATAGCGCTTGCACGCGCCCATCTTCCGGATGTGATCCTGATGGACATCAATCTGCCCGGCATGAATGGTTTTCAGGTGCTGAAGCTGCTGCGTGAAGATCTGAAAACTAAGCACATTCCCGTCATTGCCATCAGTGCCAATGCAATGCCACGCGATGTCGAGAAAGGGATGGAGGCAGGATTCTTCCGCTATCTCACCAAACCAATCAAGGTCAGTGAATTCATGTACGCGCTGGGAGATGCGCTGCACCTTTCTGCGAAAGAACTGCTCAACGCGGATGAAGTCGGGTAAATGTGATGATCAGCGAACAGGATGTGTTGGATGCCAGTATTCTGATCGTGGATGATCAACAAGCCAATGTGCAGCTGCTGGAGCAAATGCTGCGTGGAGTCGGCTATTGCGCTATAGCGTCGACCAATGATCCTCATGAAGTTTGCGCACTTCACCAAAAAAACCTCTACGACCTGATCCTGCTTGATTTGCAGATGCCGGGCATGGATGGATTTCAAGTGATGGAAGGGTTGAAGAAAATCGAAACGGAGGGCTACCTTCCGGTACTCGTGGTTACTTCCCAACCAAACCTCAAGCTGCGTGCACTGGCATCCGGCGCAAAAGACTTCATCAGCAAACCGTTCGATCTGATGGAAGTCATGACGCGCATTCACAACATGCTGGAAGTACGCTTGTTGTACAAACGGCTCGCTGATTACAGCCGTTCTCTGGAATCCCTGGCGCTGCATGACACCCTGACCGGGCTGCCGAACAGGCGGCTTTTGATTGATAGACTGTCGCTGTCCGTTGCTCATGCGCACAGGAATAAGTCCAATATGGCGGTGATGTATCTGGATTTGGACGGGTTCAAAGAGATCAACGATACCTTGGGTCACGATGGGGGTGACATGCTGCTGAAACTGGCCGCCGATCGCCTGGTGGCCGCAGTGCGTCAGGAAGACACGGTTGCGCGCATGGGTGGGGACGAATTCGTGATCGGGTTGTGGGAATTAAGTCATGCCGATGAAGTGACCAAGCTGGTGTCAAAAGTGATACATGCCATGTCGCAACCCTATCATATTCAGGGCTCTGATGTGAACTTATCGGCCAGCATCGGTGTCAGCATTTATCCCGCGCATGGAGATGAGGTGGGGACACTGATGAAAAGCGCTGATCTGGCCTTGTATGAGGCTAAACGCGCAGGTAAGAACGGCTATCGCATCGCGCAGCGACCTGAGCGATGGCGCTTGATTACTCCTGTCTGACGTTATGTAAGTCGTTAAAATTTGGAAGTTTGATCAAACAGAGTGCGCTATTCGTTTTTTGCTGGAGGGTGAGTGAGTTACCTTAACGCTGCAAAGGTCAGCTATAAATCCGGCGTCGCTGGTTATTTCGCCGAGGGTGCACAGTGAGTGGGGGACGCCGGACGAACGAATCGCTGCGCGATTTTCACGTTAAGAACTAATGAGGATTCCTTGATCTATGATGACGTATTTCGCCAACCAGCCCGGTATTGACCGAATCAAAGCGCTTGTGGCGCGACTACGGCCTGGCTCGCCTGACGATATAACAGCCGCCGAAGGTAATATCAGGGAAGAAATTACCCGTTTGAAAGAACATCAGGAAGAAGCCGCTGTTCTGAAACAAGACTTGCAGACATTGCTCTCCTTGCCTCATCAGACCGCGTTTTATGCAGAGACCTGCATTCGCTCCGCGCTGGGGTTCTGGTTTGAACTCGCCAAGCGCATAGGTCAGCGTCTGCTGCCGGCTCCGCCTGACGACAGTCAGCTGACAGATATCATGCATCAGATATTCAGCCAGGATCTTGATCATCAATGGATCGTTGCGGCGAGCGATACAGCATGGCTGGAGCTTGCATCGGCGCTCGGCCTGCATGAATTCGATCAGGATAACTCTGCGGTGCTGAATGTGATCGAGGCGGTGAGGGCGCTTTCCTACCGCATTGCCGGCACGGCGCTGGATCGGGAGCTGCTGCTGGCGGAGCCTATGCTGGAGTACTTCGACTCTCCTTTTTTAGCGCAAAATGCCACTCTGGTGCCGATCCTGGAGCGTGCCCGCATGGGCGGTGCGCGTCCAACAGACGAAGAGTTCCGGGAGATAGATGTATTGCTCGATCAGTGTATCAAGGTGCTTGATCGAGCACGCCGCAAGGCAGGCGAAAACGGCATCAGCGTGCGGCTCACCTATCTGCTGACGCGGCTCCATCAACTCATCGCTCGCCAGCGCGAATTGCTGGAATTCATTGTGGCTGAAGACCGCGTCGTGCATTCGATAAAGCTAATGAAATGCCTCTCCGCCGCCGTGAAAACCGGACACCTCATCAAGGGATTTATGGGTGAAAGCGTGAGTCTTATATCGCGCAACATTACCGATCATGCCAGTCACCACGGAGAACACTACATTGCAGAAGACCGCGCTGCATGGTGGGCGATGGCGCGCAGCGCTGCGGGGGGAGGAGCCATCATCGGGGTGATGGCCATGTTGAAGATCCAGCTATCCATGCTGCACTTGCCGCCGGTGACCGAGGGTCTTGCCTTTGGCCTCAACTACAGCATCGGCTTTGTGCTTATCCACATGCTGGGTTTTACCGTCGCGACCAAACAACCGGCCATGACAGCCTCTTCCATCGCCGCAACGCTGGTTGATGCACGACCACGCGAATTGGAACGACTCGGCGACCTTGCGCAAAACGTTGTGCGCACCCAGTTCGTCGCCGTGTTAGGCAATATCGGACTGGCGCTACCGGTTGCCTTCCTGATCGCTTACGGATGGACAGCGCTGTTTGGCAATTCTTTGATCTCACCTGAAAAAGCGCTACACCTCCTTGAAGAAATGGACCCGTTGAGTAGCGGAGCCCTGTTCTTTGCCGCCATTGCAGGCGTCGGGCTGTTTCTTTCCGGTCTGGTGTCCGGCTATTTCGACAATCAGGCGCGTTACCACCAACTTGCTTCGCGCATGAGAGTTACACCGGCGCTGAAATGGCTGAAACCCGCTCAGGTCAATAAATTCAGCTTAGATCTGGATGCCCATTATGGGGCGATCATCGGCAACCTGTTCTTTGGCATGTACCTGGGGTTTATGAGTGTGATGGGAAAACTCACCGGCCTGCCGGTGGATATACGCCATGTCTCCTTTTCCAGCGCCAATATAGGTACCGCTCTGGCTATGCTTGATATTTCACAATTCACCAGCCTGTTTCTGTGGGCTGTTGCGGGAGTTATCGGTATTGCACTCGTCAATCTGCTTGTCAGTTTCAGTCTTGCACTTTATGTGGCGATGAAATCCAGAAGTCTGGGGTTGAGCGACATAGTGGAGCTTGGCAGGTTACTGTTGAAGCGATTCCTGAGTCATCCTGCGGGGTTTTTCGCGCCGCCTGACAAATCATTAAAATCTTAAATCCCTGCGATCCGGCTTGTCGCTTGCGTTTTGCAAAGGCGACTTCCCGGTGAGGTGAACAGCCATACGGCACGGGTTGTTTCGGTGTGGATAATTGGTTTGCTTGTTTTTATGGGTACGTTACCGTACAGATCAGCCGCACTACTTCGTTCAATCTGGCGTTTCTGCAGGCATAGCCTGTCAATTCAGATGAAGGAAAATTAAAATGAATGAGGATCAAGTCAAAGAAGTTACAAAAGACGCAGTTGAATTACCGCAAATCCGTGTTCCCGTCAGGGGAACTAAAAATGCGGTTGATCTGGCTACTGAACAGGTCGATATAAAAAAACTCAACAAATTTGTTGAGAAAGCTTTCGGAGAGATTGCGAATGTAACGTGGATTTCTGAGAAAGAGATGCTCCACGTTATTAAAGATATCCATGCGGATGTGGTCAAGCAGGCCAATCAAGAAGCCATCAAAAAAATCTCGCTTGCCACCGCGCTTGATACAGAGAAAATTACCCACGTATTCGCAGAGAAGAAAAACACCAGTCTAAATGACACCTTTAGTCGGCTTAATAAAAGAAGCCAAGATAGCATAGAGAGTCTTGGGTCGCCAGGTTAAGGTTGTTTGGCTGAGCAGGGTCGGTGAGTTTGCTTGCATCTTGGCTAATATTGCGGCGTTAGTGTGCTTCAGAGTTTACCCCTACCCAAGATCAATTATGCTGTTGCCCGTTTATAGCGGACGGAATTTGGCCGTCCGGCTGACAACATCCGGTTTAAAACAGCAAGCCTGATGACAGCCTACATTTGCTGGACATTGTTGCATAAACCCTTGCGATCCGGCTTGTCGCTTGCGTTTTGCAAAGGCGACTTCCCGGTGAGGTGAACAGCCATACGGCACGGGTTGTTTCGGTGTGGATAATTGGCTTGCTTGTTTTTAAGGGTACGTTACCGTACAGATCAGCCGCACTATTTCGTTCAATCTGGCGTTCCTGCAGGCATAGCCTGTCAATTCAGATGAAGGAAAATTAAAATGAACGAAGATCAAGTCAGAGGCGCTGTCAAAGACATCGCCGGCAGGGTGCAGGAAGAAACCGGAAAACTGCTCGGCAGCAAGGAACAGCAAGTCAAAGGTATCAACAAACAAATCTCCGGGAAAACCGAAAAAGTCTACGGCGATGCCAGGGAAGTAATCAAGGATGCAAACAAGCCTTCCTGATTCGGTGTTAGAAAATGGCCGCGCGGCCATTTTCTGACAGGAATTAAGCTGCGGCTTTTTCAGAATGGCTTCAGTCTTGCAAATTCAGCAAGCATGTAGGATAGGCATCCTTTCCATCACCAGGAGATACAAATCATGAAAATTGAAAAATTCGCCCGTAAAGCCCTCATTATGAGTGCACTGATTGCCGCGATATCCGCTTGCCAGAAGCCTGAAGGCCCGGCAGAGCATGCCGGCAAGGAAATTGACAAAGCCACAGAGCAAGCCGGATCACAGATTGAAAAAACCGGTAAAGACATTCAGGATGCTGCAAAAGGCGACCATAAGTAAGTGTTTAGTTTGACCGGTATCGGCACAGTCGGAAAATTGCCGTCCATGTCTGTGAAACTTTAGGCTTACAATTGCAGCGTTGATTTCACATCTGTAGAGAAATGCTGACCTCAAACCTGACCATGATCGATCTGCGTGTCCCGATCGTTCGGGATACGCCGGAATTCACGGATATTTCCGGATTGCCAGCAGACAAGTGGCTCCGGATCGGGCATAAACTCGTTCTGCTCGATCAGGCGGCATATGATCCGCTTTGACCGTCATCTGTGGCGGTGCTTCAGTGCAATAGCCGCACCTTACTGGTTCGGGGATGAGAAATGGCAAGCCCGCGGACTGCTGATCCTGCTGGTGGTATTGCTGCTGGGGCAGACGGGATTTGCGGTGCTGTTCAACCAGTTGACCGGAGAGTTCACCTCTGCACTGGCGGCAAAAGACGCGAATAGATTTTGGACTGCCATCAAGGAGTGCCTCGTCATCCTGGTCGTGGCGGTGCCGATTTATGCGTTTTACTACTATGTGCGGGACAAGCTCGGCATTTACTGGCGGCGCTGGCTGACCCGGTATTTTCTGAGCAGCTATTTCGGCAATCGTGCTTATTTTGAGCTGAATAGCAGCACCGAGATCGACAACCCCGACCAGCGTATTGCCGAAGACATCAATACCTTTACCCAGAGATCCCTCTACTTTCTGCTGGTGCTGATCGGTGCGCTGTTACAACTGCTGGCTTTCTCCGGCGTGCTCTGGTCGATTTCCACGGATCTGGTATTTTTTCTGATCATTTATGCAATTGTCGGTACGACGATAACACTAAAGGTATTCGGCAAGATACTGATCTGGCTAAACTTTTACCAGCTCAGACGCGAAGCAAATTTCCGCTTCAGCCTGGTGCGCATACGTGAAAATTCCGAAGCCATCGCTTTCTATCGCGGCGAGGCACAGGAGTCATGGCAGGTCGGCAAACGTTTCAATGAAGCCTTCAGCAATTACAACAAACTCATCCGGGCACAACTGAATCTGAACCTGTTTCAGTATGGCTACAGTTTCATGACCATTATTTTGCCCAGTGCCATCATTGCCGGTCGGGTGTTATCCGGTGAGCTGGAAGTCGGGCGGGCGATCCAGGCAGCCGGCGCTTTTGCGGCGATATTGAGCGCGCTGACGGTAATTGTGGATAATTTCGAAAGCTTAAGCCGATTTGCCGCAGGGATTGATCGTCTCGACAGCCTCGCCAGATTCCTTGCCGGCGAGAACGGTGTCCCGCTGAAGGCCGGAAATCGCATTGCATTGCTGGAGGATACGCATCTATCCATCGAAAACCTGACCTTGCAGACGCCCGACCATGAGCGGACCCTGATCAAAGACTTAACCCTTGCGATCAATCCGGGCGAGGGGGTGATGATCGTGGGCGCCAGCGGTTGCGGGAAAAGTTCGTTGTTGCGCGCCATTGCCGGTCTGTGGTGCGCTGGCAGCGGTCGTATCATCAGGCCGGACCCCGGTGAAACGCTGTTTCTGCCGCAACGCCCCTACATGTTGCTGGGCAGCTTGCGCTATCAACTGTTGTATCCGAAGCAGGACAGGGTAATAGCGGATGATGAACTGCTGCGCCTGCTGGAACGGGTCAACCTTGCTGATATTGCCGCTCGATTTGGCGGTCTGGAAGCGGAGTTGGACTGGGCAAAAGTGCTGTCGGTGGGCGAGCAACAGCGCATCGCCTTCGCTCGCGTGCTGCTCACAGCCCCCAGATACGCCATTCTCGATGAAGCGACCAGCGCCCTGGATATGGCCAACGAGGACAGTCTGTATCGACAGCTGGCGGGAAGCAATACGACGCTGGTCAGCGTCGGCCATCGCAGCTCTATTTTGAAATATCACCGGCAGGTGCTGGAGCTCGACGGCCATGGCGGATGGAAGTTATATACGGCGAACGACTACCGTTTTGATCGCTAGCCTGCCTTCGGGTTTGGTTTTTTCACCCGAACATGCGTCTTGCCAGCAGGAGGGGCAGGCGCAGCACAAAGCCTGCAAACAGACGGGTGTGCATCCAGGTCAGCAATACGTTGTCGCGCAGGTAGCGAAAATGCGACACGCCCCCCTCATCCACACGGTAGTAACGTACCGGGGCGGACAGATTGACCGGTCTGACCCCGCGCCAGCACAGGCGCACCACCGCTTCAGGATCGAAATCGAAGTGGCGCATCCACGGCTGATGACGCATCACCCGCCGTAAGGGTTCAACCGGATATACGCGAAACCCGAACAACGAATCGCCGATGCCGGCCCACAGCGTTTCAAAATTGGCCCACCAGTTGGATATTTTTCGCCCCTGCACGCGCAACGCCGGCGCATCGGCACCGAATTCCGGCATGCCCAGTATCATTGCGTCGGGTTGCTGCATGGAGGCTGCCATGAAAGCCGGAATACGCTCGGGCGGGTGTTGTCCGTCCGAATCCATGGTCAGGACATAGCTGTATCCCGCAACTGCCGCCTCGTCCAGACCATGCAGTACCGCCGCCCCCTTGCCCTGATTGCGTGGCAGGACCATCACGCGCAAGCCTGCATCCATTGCTGCCATCGCCAGCAAGCCTTCTGCGCTGCCATCGGTACTGCCATCCACTACCACCCACACCGGATTCCAGTATTGTCTTGCAGTGTGTACGGTTTCATAAACCTTGGCGCCGGGGTTATAGCTGGGAATGAGGACGAGATGCGTGTTCGATACTGTCATCATGGCAGGTCAGGATTTTGAATGAAGAGGATTAAACGTGGTATCAGGTATCAGTTCATGCGCAAAGTAGTGTTCCAGTTCAGTCATGAACTGTTTGGTATTCTGCGGCGGATCAAAGCGCCGCCCCAGGCTCACCCGGTAATGAATCGGCATGACAGGTTTACGGAACAGCGGCCAGCCTTTGCCAAGATACGCCGAGTCGGTTTCTATCAGTATCGTCTGCACGGGCACTTGCGCATGATGCGAAATCAGGCCGATGCTGCCCTTGAACGGATTGACCGGATACGATGTGGTACGGGTGCCTTCCGGGAACAGCAACAGATGGCTGTCGCATTTGAAATCGTCGGTTGCCAGCTTGACCATACGCCGCATGGGATCATTGCGGATGTAACGCGCAAGCCTGGCACCGGCACCGAGGAAGATATTATTCATCAGATCAGCTTTGAGCACGCAGGCGACATTGGGCAGGCGTGAAATTACCATCACGGCATCCAGCAGGCAGGGATGGTTGGGCGCAAGAATCAGCGGCGGTTCATCGCGCAACGCATCCAGCGCCGCCAGATCAAAGCTGCAACGGCGCGACAGGGCAAGACTGGCAAGGTACAAACGAAATGCCGCCATGATCACATAGCGTCCGAGCGCTCGTCCCCTGTTCTCGGTCAACAAGGGGTAGACTAGCAGTGCAACCGGCGTCCATGCCAGACACAGTATTCCCAGCCAGAGCAGGCCCAGATACAGCACCAGATAATCGTAACCGTTGAACAATACAAGCCGCATGATCACGCCACCTGCCCTGACGCCAGGACGGCGGTTGCCTCGATTTCCAGCAGCAGATCCTGGCGGCACACATCCGCCTGCAGATAGACCGCTTTGAGCGATTTGCCCACACAGCGCGCCAGTTCTGCATGTATCAGCGCCTGATCGGCAGGATGGCGCACGTATACTTTGTAAGATAGGCTGGTCAGATCGAACCCCGGCTGTGCGGCATGCCGGTTCGCCTCGCTCAGCACGGCTTCGATATTCGCCAGGGTTTCGCGGGTTTGAGCTGCAACGTCGTGGGGGTGCAACGTTGCGTGACCGACAATGCTGGCTGTGCCCGATACAAACAATACCTCGGTATGGCCCAATCTCACCAGACTGGCACGCGAGAAAGTCGGACTGCGCGGGCCATATTGCGAAGGGTACAGGCAGGCACTCATCTGGCGCGGGTTTTCAATGTTCAGCGGCGCCACAGTGCCTGCCAGAAAGGCAATCGTCAGCGGCCCCCCGACATATCCCAGCGCACACGCGGCAGGCGCATTCCCCGCCACATCGCGCCCGTGCGCAATAAAGGCATCCTGCCGTCCACGGTTGAACTGCTGGTAGCGCTCCAGTCCGAAGCTGTGGGTGTTGATGTCAGCCAGGTAATTCCAGATACGGAACAGATAGGGAAAATGCGCCTGATCCAGTAGTGCAAATATCTGGTGATAGGCCGATTCGGTGGCTTGCTGCAGGGGCGTTTTGTCAGTATCGGCCTGAAATCCTGTTTCAGACAATGCAATCACGCCGAATAGCAAACCGTCGTCATGGCGATAATATATATCGCCACACTTTCCCCGCTTCATCTGTTGGCTGCCGCGCCAGACTTCACAGATGGCCTCTGTTGTACCAAGCCTCCGCATGGAGACATTCATACAGGGAATCTCCAGCTCGGCCGGTATGTCGGATACAGAAAAACAGATCGCGCCCAGTACGCTGTTTCGCCACTGTGCCGGTCGCTGAAAAAACTCGGCGATGGATATATTCTCGCCATATAAAACGGGTAGATAATCGCGCATCGGATCACCTTGCCAACGCAGGTTGGCCGGCTGGTAACGCCGCCTCGGTCGAGCCTGTCGACCCGGCGCCGATTGCCAGCACGTTACAAACCCGCTCAGCAGATGCTGTGTGAGAGGTACTCATGGCTTGACCACTGGTTTGATATTCATCTGTCCGATTGTATCGTATCGCCATGTCTATCATGGGTGATTTTACTCATCACGCAGAATTTGAAGGTTAAAGCGGCGCAGTGAAATATAGCACGATAAAATTTTAAATTCTTCACACATGCTTGTCTGACACCCGTGAACAGATACAAAATGTCAGACGAGAGATTGCAGGAACGGCGTAAGCAGGTTTCGTGATTACACCGGAGTGTACGTTCAGGTTTTTCAGTATCAATCTTACATAGGTAAACGCTGATTTATTGTCATTTCGAGCAAAGCGAGAAATATAACTACTTGATTTTTAAAGATTAATAAGGAGCATGCCCTGAGCGAAGTCGAAGGGTTCGGAATGACAGAATAAATCAAATGTACTTGAACCATTTGTAGCGTTCTGTACGCCAACGTACAGAATAAGTACTTTGAAAATAGTAAATTGGCGTCAAATGAAAAAACCACTCCGCATAGTGGCAGTCTTCTCGGCGGTGCTGATACTCATCCCCGCGGCAGCATTGGTCGTACTGCTCAATTTCAACTGGAATCTTGCCAAACCCTGGCTTAATGCGCGCACCAGCGAGGCGCTCGGTCGCCCGTTCGCAATTGCTGGCGATCTGTCGCTGACTTGGGAAAAGCAAGCCTTAGTGGGTCATGATCAAGGTTGGCTCGACGATATTCCGTGGCCGCATCTGGTCGCACAGGATATACACATCGGCAATCCACCCGCGCTAGGCAGCGATGCAAGGGCTGAAATGGCAAACATCAAACAGATCGCCTTTTCGCTGAACCCCTACGCATTGCTGAAAAAAAATATCGAAATTCCCGTGCTGAGTTTCGACTCGCCCGTCATCAGTCTGCTGCGCAACGCTGGAGGCCAAAACAACTGGACCTTCAGAAACGACAATCAAACCTCGCTCTGGCAACTGAAGTTGCAGCGGGTTATTTTTTCCCGAGGGCGCGTACACCTTGTCGACGCTATCCGGCATGCCGATGTGACGGCCGATATCAATACGCTCGACGCGGACCCGATCTATGGTGTGGCGTGGCAGTTGCACGGCAAACTGGCTAATGAAGCGGTCAGTGGCGCTGGTCGGGTAGGTGCCGTGTTATCGCTGCAACAACAAACTGTGCCCTATCCGATCATGGCGCGGGTTCTTATTGGAAAAACGCTGATCGCAGTGGAAGGCACGCTGACCAAGCCATCCGATCTGGCTGCTATGGACATGCATCTGAAGGTGTCCGGCGTGAGTATGGACAAACTCTATGCGATAAGCGGCATCTACTTGCCGGAAACACCGCCGTTCGCAACCGAAGGCCATCTGGTCGGCACGCTGGGCCCGCATGGCAGTCGCTGGATTTACGATGATTTCAGCGGCAAGGTGGGTTCCAGCGATATCGGTGGACGTCTGGAGTATCAGTCAATGCAACCGCGTCCTCTGTTGTTCGGGAACGTCGTATCACATGAGTTGCACTTTGCCGATTTAGCCCCTCTGATCGGCGCCGACTCAAAATCCAGCAAAATCATGCGCGGTGCCGCCACCGTGCAGCCTGTGAACAAAGTGCTGCCCAACGAACCGTTTAAAACGGAACGCTGGACCAGCATCGATACCGACATCAAATTCAGCGCCGATAAAATTATTCGCAACAAGGCATTGCCGCTCAACAAGCTGATGACCAATGTGCATTTGCACGACGGCGTGCTGTCTCTGTTGCCGCTTGATTTCGGCATCGCCGGAGGAAATTTAAGTTCGAACATTACCCTGGACGGCAGTGGAAAATCCGGCAAAAACGCGATCAAGGCGACTCTGAAAGTGACCGCCCGCCATCTGCGTCTGAATCAATTATTCCCCACCTTTAAACCGTTACAGGCGAGTATCGGTGAAATCAACGGCGATGCATCCCTGTCGGCGGTCGGCAATTCCGTCGCCAGTCTGCTGGGTGCATCCAATGGCGAGCTCAAGCTGCTGATCAATCAGGGCGCCGTCAGCAAACTGTTGCTCGAAGAAATGGGCCTGAATATAGGCAATGTGATCCTCACCCGCCTGGCAGGCGACAAGCCGGTCAAACTCAATTGCATGGCAACCGATTGGAGCGTGACCAACGGACTGATGCAGACGCGCAGTTTTATCATAGACACGGAAGATGCAATTATCGATGTCAGCGGCAATATCGATTTGAAACAGGAACAATTGAATTTGACCATCAACACCAATAGCAAAGGGATGCGGGTGCTTTCACTCAGGGCGCCGCTTTATGTGCGCGGCAGTTTCAAGCAGCCGCATGTGAGAGTCGATAAGGGTGTGTTAGCGATGAGAGCGGGGGGTGCCGTTGCACTGGTCATTCTGGCGCCGATCGTAGCTCTGATGCCCTTGATCAAAACCGGGCCGGGGGATAACAGCGAATGCGCCAGGCTACTGGCAATTGCACGAATCAAACCGGTATCGCCACCCCCTGGCAAGAGCTACCCTGTCAGCCCCGCAGGCAAGTAGCCATTTGCGGGCTTCCGATTTTTTCTGCATGTCCCGGCCGTTGTCGCTGTGCGGCAGCTCCACCATCTGGGTTGTCTGGAATTGGCTGCTAACGCAATTTAAATACAGGCGCTGCGAACCTGGATCATATCGGTGACTCCGCCAAGCACTTTTTCGATGCCGTCCTGTTTCAAGGTGCGCATTCCATCGGCTACGCCCGTTGCCAGATATTCGGATGCGGATGATTGGTGGCGAATCAAATGGCGCAAGGTTGGGGTAGCCCGCAGCAGTTCATACAGTCCGATGCGCCCCTTGTACCCTTTGTCGCACATTTTGCAGCCCGCCGGGTGCCTGAGATAGAATGTGCCGTTGTCAGAAAACTTTTCACGCCATCCGTCGATGATGGCGATGCGCTCCGCAGTGCTTGGCAGACCGGCGTGGGCGGACTGGTAATACTCTTCGGCGAGATCCTCGATTTCGCTGATGGACGCTTCCTCCCGGCTGGCACAGGCAGCGCACAGCTTGCGCGCAAGGCGTTGTGCGAGAATGACCTGCAAGGCATCGGAAAGATTGTAAGGGTCAATATCCAGACCCAGCAGCCTGGATACCGTTTCAGCCGCCGAGTTGGTGTGCAGCGTGGACAATACCAGATGTCCTGTCATTGAGGCTTCCAGCGCAATTTTTGCGGTTT
>JAJXTL010000255.1 GCA_021783855.1 Pseudomonadota bacterium | reverse complement strand
AACTGAGCAGGCTGGCTGGCAATGATCGACGGAATCCAGCGCTTCGTTGCGCTAACTCAACGGCAAGGTCGGTCAGCGCAGGCCGATGCCTAGAGTCGCTGCCAATCAGCAGTGGTTCCATGGCAGAGACACTCTCGCCTCGATCATCTGCCGCTTTAATGTCCTGTTTAATATTAACCATAACCTATTATAGATCAAAATATTGCAGCACTGAAACTCGCTTCATAGGCCGCTTAAAGGTCCGGTTTAAAGTCCGGTCAAGATAGATCTTTATGGCCTAAGCCTACCCAATCTCTGCTCAAGTATTCTAAACGGACATTCCGGTATAAATGATAAGACCCGCTATGGCCGACCTCCTGTCGGTGGATAGGCGTGCCGAGTGACCGCTCGACTCGGAACCCGTCTTTGAAGCAAGCTTGCCATTCAACCCGGTAACCGGATTTATCTGTAGTATGATGGCGCTGAAAGAAATTCACCCCCCAGATAGGGCTAAAAAATGGCCTTTTTTGAACACATGCTCGGCGACGTGATAAGAAAATCCCGTTTTCTATACATGTCCACGCCATCGACATATCTCCAGAATATGTTTACAAAACTGAAAAATATCAACATATCTGATTGACATGTCGATGGAATCGACATTAGAGTGACGATGTATCGAAATAGGCAGAAAAAATAAACATGAACGCCGCAAGCTGGAAACTAGACCGTCCATACAATGACTTACCGCCTCTGCCCCCTGCTGCAGAGGTGGAAACCCGCGCCGTGTTGAAGCGGTGTATTACCGCCCGTGCCGCGCTGGCCGAGCTAAAACAGGTGGCGGAGTTGATTCCCAACCAGGCCATGCTGATCAGTACCTTGCCGTTGCTGGAAGCGCGCGCCAGTTCGGAAATCGAGAATATCGTGACGACCGCCGACGAGTTGTTCAGGCATGTAGGCAATGAGGCACAGGCCACCCCGTCGACCAAGGAGGTGTTACGCTACAGCCGTTCGCTGTTCGAGGGCTTCGCGGCGCTCAAACAATATCCGCTCAATACGCGCACTGCCGAGCAGGTGTGCTCCACGATCAAGGGCGTGGATATGACGGTTCGCCGTACCCCGGGCACAACGCTGAAAAATGAAGAAACAGGAGAAACCATTTACACGCCACCGGAAGGTGAAGCCGTGCTGCGCAATCTGCTGACGAATTGGGAACGCTTCCTGCACAACGAAACGGAGCTCGACCCGTTGATCCGCATGGCGGTCGGGCATTACCAGTTCGAGGCGATACACCCGTTCACCGACGGCAACGGCCGCACCGGGCGGGTACTGAACAGCCTGTTTCTGATACAGGAAGGTTTGCTGACGCTGCCTATTCTTTATCTGAGCCGCCACATCATCCAGAACAAGCCGGATTATTACCGCCTGTTGTTGCAGGTGACCCGCGAGGGGGATTGGGAATCGTGGCTGCTCTACATCCTCAAGGGCGTCGAAGAAACCGCAAGCTGGACAACGGCGAAGATCGCGGCGATTCGCGCCTTGTCCGACCAGACCGCAGTGCATGTGCGTGCGAGCTTGCCCAAGGTTTATAGCCAAGAACTGGTGAATTTGTTGTTCGAACTGCCGTATTGCCGCATCAGCAACCTGATTGACGCAGGTATCGCCAAGCGGCAAACGGCCTCGCAATACCTCAAGCAGTTGATGGAGGCCGGGGTGTTGAGCGAAACGAGTGCGGGCAAGGAAAAATTGTTCATCAATCCCCGGCTGATGCAATTGCTGACGCGCGACAGCAACCAATTCACGCCATATGTGTAGCCCAATGAACGAAGCCGAAATAAGCAGAGGCATGTCCAACTTCACTTTCATGGCCGAATGGCCGGAGTTGCAAGAACCGGCGGGCAAGGCCGAACTGCTTGCGCAGGCCGATCCGCGCGCGGCCTGTTTTTACGCGCGCTTCGCCATGGAGCGTGCGGTGCAGTGGGTTTACCGTTTTGAGCCGGCGATGCGATCACCCGGTTACGACGACACGCTCAACACGCCGATCGATCACTTCACTCAGAACGGCGTGATGGAACCGCAGCACCTTGCGCAGCCGCCTTTCTCCGACATCCACAGCGACAGCCTGTTCGGGTTATTCGATCAGGCGCAGGTGGAACTGCCGAGGCGGTGAACGATGAAGCGCTCATGCCGAAGTCGGTGGAGCCCAATTTCGGGCCGTAAAAAACAGGGATGACTAGTGGTGTGATGGCCGCTTATTCGCAGACGATCTACTGTCACTTGACCGCATTTCAGTTTTTCAATGCGCTGCATTTTGCTGCGATTTCTCCAGTATCGACAAGCGCTGCTCCTCAGCCACGCTCGCAATCTCGCCCTTTTTGTCTTCCGGTGGGATCACGCACAGGCCATCGCTTACCTTCGATATCAACTCCGGAATAACGGGCTGCTTCGCGACGTTGCCAATATAGGTGCCTGCCAGCACAGGGTCGGGTTCCTTCTTTTCAAGCTCAACCTGATAATTGGCAAGAAGCAGGATTGCCGATGCCGGAAGATTTCCAGAAGCGCGCCAGACAATGGCTGTCCAGCATCTTGGAATGCTACTCAAGGAACCTGGGGTCGTGGCCGGATGTGTTGGTCTGTGGATATGTTTACCTGCGCTATAATAAAGCCCGAGGTGCAGATAGAGACCCACATTTCCGTTGATCAATGAATATTTTCCACCAGACCCTGCGCTTCCATCCCCGCTTGAGCTTCGCGCTCGCCGCGGGTCTGGTTGCGGGCACCGCCTATCCGCTGTCGGACAGCATCATCACTCAGGCGCTCATCGGCTGGAATGTCATCGCATGGTCCTACCTGCTTCTCATGGGGTGGTTGATGGCGCGTGCAAGCCATGCCAAGGTGCGCCTGATCGCGGAGCAGGAAGACAAGGGCGCGATCGCAATTCTTGTGATTATGTCGCTTGGCGCATTGGCTAGCCTGGCTGCGATCATTCTCGAGCTCTCCACTGTCCGCAGCCTGCCGCTGGGCGCAAGGATGACCCATTATGGCTTCACGATCTCCACCGTGCTTGGCTCATGGTTCCTGCTGGGAACCCTGTTCACCTTCCATTACGCGAGAATTTTCTACAGGTCGCCCGCCGATAACCGGGCGTTGAAATTCCCCGACAGCCAGGAGAATCTGAACTACTGGGATTTCCTTTATTTCTCTTTCACCATTGCGGTAGCAGCCCAGACCTCGGACATCTCTGTGATGTCCCGCTCGCTGCGCAAGACTGTGCTTGCCCAGTCCATCCTGAGTTTTTTTTTCAATGTCGCCATCATCGGCCTTTCCATC
>JAJXTL010000063.1 GCA_021783855.1 Pseudomonadota bacterium | reverse complement strand
TTGCGAAGATCCGCCCTGCGTGCCGGTATGCCCGACAGGCGCGTCTTACAAGCGCAAGGAAGACGGCATCGTGCTGGTGGATTATGATAAATGCATAGGCTGCAAATATTGCACCTGGGCATGCCCGTACGGTGCGCGCGAGTTCGACGAGAAGGAAAAGGTGATGAAGAAGTGCACCTTGTGCGTCGATCGCATTTACGATATGACGCTGCCGGAGAACGACCGCAAGCCGTCCTGTGTGAAAGCCTGTCCGACCAGCGCACGCTTGTTCGGCGATGTGCACGATCCTGAATCGGCCGTATCGAAGGCGATACGCGAGAACGCCGGTTATGCGCTGATGCCGGAGTGGGGTACGCACCCTGCCAATCAGTATCTGCCGCGTCGCAAGACGAATATCAAGATTCATGAAGATGAGCTTGAGCGTGCGGATAATCCGCTTAAAGTGGACGGACTGTTGCCCAAACCGGGCAAAAATGAGTCTTCCATGGACGATGTATCTGCCTGGTGATGATATGAAACCTGCTTATTCTGTTATTTTTCTGACAACCTTGATCGGCGCGGCACAAGGCCTGTTTCTCGCGCTGTTCACGCATCAATCCTATGCACTGTTCGGCCTGCTGCCGATGCAATCCGACGCATTTTATGGCTATGGCAGCGTACTTGCCCTGATCCTGCTGGCAGGCGGACTGATCGCCTCCTTCTTTCATCTGGGCAGACCTGAACGTGCCTGGCGCTCGGCCACGCAATGGCGCACTTCCTGGTTGTCTCGTGAAGTCATTGCCTTGCCGGCCTTCATGGGGCTGACCTTGTTTTATGCTGCCGTGCATCTGACTGGTTATAAACCGGTCATCTGGGCGCTGCCCGGCGGAATGGTTTTTGATCTGTCGATCGTGCTGGGCGCCATCGGCACGCTGCTGGCGTTTACGCTGTTCGTCTGCACCGGCATGATCTATGCCTGCCTGCGCTTCCTGCGCGAGTGGCATTCCCCGCTTACCGTTATCAACTATATGCTGATGGGCAGCGCCTCCGGTTTCACCCTGGCGGCGTTCTATGCGGCCTGCACCCAGCCATCGCAAGCTGATTTCTTCGGAGGCTGGGCGATTATTATCACGCTGCTCGCCTTTGCAGGAAGAATCGCGTCTCTGGTGCGCAATGCGCGTCTCAAGCCGACATCGACGATACAGACAGCCATCGGCGTCAAACACCCGCGTATCGTGCAGCGCTCGCAGGGTTTTATGGGCGGATCATTCAATACCCGTGAGTTCTTTCACGGCAAGAGCGATGCCTTCCTGCGCGCGATCAAACCGGCATTTTTGTTGCTGGCTTTTGTGGCGCCACTCGCTTTGCTGATGGCAGGTATGCTGACTCCCTCGTTGTTTGGCGTTGCGTTTATCGTGCAGTATGCAGGATTGCTGGCTGAGCGCTGGTTCTTCTTTGCGCAGGCGAATCACCCGCAAAACCTGTACTACCAGACGGTAGGCTGATTACCGATACAGTTGAAGCCGCGTTCCCTTAAAATTTTTACAGGTAACCACTGATGTTGAACTCACTGATTTGCAGGCTGCAAAGTGCAGGTGGTCTGCTCAAGACAAATGCGATGATGCTGTTGCTCTCGATGACGCTGTTTACAGCAGGCGCCTATGCTGCCGAAACGCTGCCTCAGGTTGCCAGCAGCTTGCCATGGTGGGGTTGGGCGTTGGCTTTATTTGTAACCTGCTTTTTTTTGGGAATTGTCGCCGTTCCTTCCGGCGTGGGTGGCGGGGTATTGTTTGTACCTATCGTGGGGGGGTTCTTTCCTTTTCATCTGGACTTCGTGCGGGGTGCCGGTTTGCTGGTCGCCCTGGCAAGTTCGCTCGCGGCAGGACCTTCGCTGATGCGTGGCGGGTTGGCGGACCTGAGGCTGGCTTTGCCGCTGGCTGTGCTGGCTTCTGCCAGTGCTATCGTAGGCGCCCTGGTCGGCCTCGCGATTCCTGCCAGCGTGGTGCAGATCGCACTCGGTCTTACCATTCTGGGCATCGTGACATTGATGGCGACTGCCAAAAAATCCGAATTTCCCATTGTGCCTGCGGCGGATCGCCTGTCCATCGCGTTATCCATGCACGGGATGTTTCGCGACACGGCGCAGGGCAAGAATATCTCGTGGAAAGTACACCGCACCCCGCTAGGTATTTTTCTGTTTGTTTTCATTGGCTTCATAGGCGGCCTGTTCGGGGTTGGCGCAGGCTGGGCGAATTTGCCCGTACTCAATCTGTTGATGGGCGCGCCCATCAAGCTGGCTGCGGGTACTTCCGGTTTGATTCTGACGCTTGCCAGCTCATCGGCTACCTGGGTTTATCTCAATGAAGGCTCCGTGCTGGCGATCATCGCCGTTCCTTCGGTGATCGGCATGATGCTGGGAGCGATGATAGGCGCACGTCTGCTGCATGTGTTGAGAGCTTCCGTCGTGCGTAAAATGGTCATTTCCTTGTTGCTGTTCGCCGGGATACGCGCCTTACTGAAAGGATTGGGAATCTGGCCATGAATATTTCAAATAACGAGTCTGCCGGCGAACCCGTGCTTTCCGAGGAACAGCAGCGTTACGCAAGCTGGTTGAGTTGGGGCGCACGCTCCGGTTTGCTGATGCTCATCGTGGCTTTTCTGGCCTACGTGACAGGCTGGCTGCCGGCCGATGTGCCGCTGAATGAATTGCCCAAGGTGTGGGGGCTGCCTGTTGATGAGTATCTGAAGCAAACCGGCGCGCCTACGGGTTGGAGTTGGTTGACCCGGATCGGGCGGGGCGATTTTGCCGGGTTGATTGGCATTGCCTGGTTGTCGGCCAGTTCGCTGATCTGCCTGCTGGCCGTTCTGCCGATTTACGTGCGGCGTCGAGATTGGGTGTTCGTTGCATTATGTGTGGGCGCACTGGCGGTTCAGTTGTTGGCCGCGTCCGGCTGGCTGACTGCCGGAAAATAGGGAATCCATCATGACTAATCAAGCGTTCAGTCGTATCCTGCTGGCTACCGAACATACCGAATTCGATGTGGGCGCCGAGCGCGTCGCATTTGCCATGGCAAAAAAAAGCGGCCTGCCTTTGCGAGTCGTTTTTCCGCTGTTGAGCAACCCCGAATATGAGGCTGAAATGCCCGAATTTGCCTTGCATGCAGAGCAGGCGGCCGCCGAGAAGATTGTTCAGTTGCGCGGCAGAGCTCAGGCGTCGGGCGTACAGCTGGATGTGCATGTGCGGCGGGGATCGCACAGGCACGAGGAAATAGTGGCGGAAGCGGTCGAATCTCAAACCGATCTGATCGTCATACGCCGGCGCGGCAAACCCGGTTTCTTTGCACGGATGCTGGTTGGCGATATGGTCAGCCGTGTGATACACGACGCCTCATGCAACGTGTTGATGGTGCCGCGCAAGGCGGAATTGTGGCGTCGTCAGGTGCTCGTCGCAGTGGGTGACACCCCTTCTGCGCCCGAAATTTCCAAAGCCGCCGGAACCATCGCGGGCATCTACGGATTGCCACTCACCGTGTTGAGTGTGGCGACCGACACGGATAGCCTGGCGAAGACGCAAAGCCTTAATACCTTGAATGTCGCCCTGGCGCCCGGCGCCTCTGTGCGTGGCGAGGTGCGTGTCGGCAAACTGGTGGAGCAGACGGTAGCAGCCGTGAAACAGACCGGCGCTGACCTGGTGGTGATCGGGCGACAGCGTTATCACCTCATGCCGTTCGGCGGGCAGAGCATTATGCAGGATATTGCGGGCAATATGGAAGTGCCGACGCTGGTGATAGCTGTATAAGCATTTGTTTATAAATAACCCTTGAGGGTTATCAGTATTCCCCTTCGTGGGTATGGACGAAATTAGCTAGCTCGTTCTTAATTGAGCCTCTGCTTTGTAAGCGTGGGTTCAGCTTTGTTTAGCGGTGTTTTATTAACTTGTAGGAGATGAAAGATGAATTTTAATAAAGAATTTGATGCCAGCGGCATGTCCTGCCCTTTGCCTATCGTAAAAACCAAGAAAGCGCTGGCCGATATGGAATCGGGTCAAGTGCTCAAGGTTATCGCTACCGACTGTGGCGCGGTCAAGGATATGCAGGCTTTTGCCGATCAGACCGGCAACAAACTGCTCTCCAACACTGAAGAAGGTGGCAAGTACATTTTCTTTATGCAGAAGAAATAAGCAGTTACTTCAAAGGGGTAAAGCATGACTACCAAAAAAATGGCGATTATCGCCACCAAGGGCACGCTGGACATGGCGTATCCGCCGTTTATTCTGGCCTCCACCGCCGCTGCGTTGGGTTACGACGTGCAGATTTTCTTCACTTTCTACGGCTTGCAATTGTTGCGCAAGGATCTGTCGAATGTGATGATCAGCCCGCTGGCCAATCCGGCGATGCCGATGCCGGTGCCGATGCCGGTATTCGTGCAGATGTTGCCCGGCATGGAGTCGATGGCAACCATGATGATGAAGCAAAAGCTCAAGAAACACGGCGTGGCGTCATTGGAAGAATTGCGTGACCTGTGTCTGGAAGCGGATGTAAAATTCATCGCATGCCAGATGACGGTAGATCTGTTTGAATTCGACAAGAGCGAATTCATCGATAACGTCGAATACGGCGGTGCAGCGATGTTCTTCGGTTTTGCGGGCGAGACCGATATCTGTCTGTTTGTTTAAGCTTCAAGTTTAGTAGTGCCGGGCAATAAATCATTCAAACAATACTCAGGGAGAGTCGCAATGAAGATGAAAAAGCTTGTTGTAACAATGTTCGCCGCCGGTGTCGTGACATCGCCACTGGTTTATGCTACTGATGGTTATTTTTCGGACGGCTATGGCATGAAATCCAAGGGTATGGGCGGTGTGGGTATTGCGCTGCCTCAGGATTCACTGGCGGCTGCCAATAATCCTGCCGGCATGGTGATGGTAGGCAACCGTATGGATGTGGGTGTGGACTTGTTCCAGCCTAGCCGCAGCGCTGATATTACCGCTCCTAATCCGGGGGCTGGAACTTATGGCGGCAATGACCGGGGGCTCTTTCTGATTCCCGAATTCGGCTACAACAAGATGATCGATCCCGACAAATCGCTGGGCGTGTCTGTCTATGGCAACGGCGGCATGAACACCAGCTATAGCGGGTCTCCCGCCCCGTTCGGCTATCCGAATGAAGGGATCAATTTGCAGCAATTGTTTATCGCGCCGACTTTTGCGATGAAAATCAACGACAGCAATGCCATCGGTGTTTCGCTGAATCTGGTCTACCAGACTTTCTCTGCGACAGGATTGCAAGCGTTTGGTCCGGGCCCAGGAAATATGAATGTCAGCGGCAATGGTGCTGCTTTGACCAACAACGGCACCGACTCATCCACCGGTGTGGGCATGCGTATCGGTTGGACAGGCCAGGTGAGCGAGACGGTGACGCTGGGTGCGACCTATGCGCCCAAGACCCATATGAGCAACTTCAATAAGTATGCAGGCTTGTTCGCGGGGCAGGGCAACTTTGACATTCCCGGCAGCTACGGTGCGGGTATCGCGGTCAAGGCTACCGATGCGACCATTGTTTCTGTCGACTACAAGGTGATTCAGTACAGCGGCGTGCCTTCCATTGCCAATACGATTAGCGCGGGCGGTCCTTTGGGCGCCGCCAACGGCATGGGTTTCGGCTGGCAGGATGTGAAGGTGATCAAGCTGGGTGTGAGCCATGCCTTGAGCGATACCTTCACCGTGCGTGCAGGTTACAGTCACAATACGCAGCCGATCCCGGCCAGTCAGACCATGTTCAATATTCTGGCGCCGGGTATAGTTCAGGATCACGTGACACTCGGTACAACCTGGGATGTGACCAAGACGAATCAACTGACACTGGCCTACATGCATGCTTTCCAGCAGAATGTGAACGGTGTTAACTCGATTCCAGCCCAGTTTGGCGGCGGCAATGCCAACCTGCATATGTACGAAGATTCTCTGGGAATTGCCTACAGCTGGAAACTGTAAGTCGATCTGAATAGTTGCACGGGAAAGCCCGCTCCTCCAGGGGAGCGGGCTTTTTTACACGCCGAAAAGCTGCAATCAGAGTGGATAAACCGCGCGCGCATCTGCATGGCTAACAGCATTTAAAAAACAGGGAATTTGCATGAAAATCAGAAAGCTTGTTGTTACGTTGTACGCCGCAGGTGTCATGACATCGTCGCTTGCTCACGCCACAAACGGCGACACGATGATGGCGGTAGGTACCGAAAATACCGCACTGGGTGGCACGGGCGTAGCCCACTTTGTGGGTGCGGAAAGCACCTTTGCCAATCCGGCCATGCTGGGGAAATCATCAGGTCAGGAACTGGTCGGCGGCGTGGTGCTTTTCAGCCCCAAGGTGACCAACAACGGCATGCAAGGTACCATTGCCAGCAGCGCTGCCGATACCAGTTATATCCCGGACATATCCTATTCCAGTCGTATCAATGAACACTGGACCTATGGTGTCGCGATGGCAGGGATCGCCGGTATGGGCGTGGATTATACCGGACTGCCGGTCAGTAATACCATGAATGCAAGGACTCAGCTGAGTATTCTTAAAATAGTTCCGACCATCGCCTACAACGATGCGAACTATGGTTTTGGTTTTTCTCCTGTGCTGCAATACGGTTCCCTGGCGATGTCTTTTGATGCCAGACCGGGCGGACTGAATATTAATCCCGGTCAGACGGCGGTAACCGATACCCGCGTGGGTTATACCCTGGGCGCTTACTATATGCCCATGCCAACATTGACTTTGGGCGCTGCTTACAACTCAAAGATCAAGATGAATTACGGCCCGCAAATTTCTTATGCCGCGGCCTATGGTTTCGGGCAGAGCTATTCGGATAATCTGACACAGCCAGCTGAAATCAAGGCGGGGGTGTCTTATGACATCAACAATAATTTCACGGTTACGGCGGATTTCCGACAGATTCAGTGGGCGTATGCACAAGATTACGGAAATTTGGCGTGGAGAAATGAAAATGTCACTGCGATCGGTGTCAAGTACAAAAACGAGGGCTATTGGCTGGGTGCAGGTTACAATAATTCCAACAATCCGATCGGCACATTTGCAAATGGCGTTGCTGCCAACGCGCGTAATGGCCAGAACGGCATCGGCAACTTGTTTAATAATTTGATGTTTCCGGGCATCATCAAAAGTTCATATACTTTGGGTGGCGGGTACATGCTCAGTAAAAATTATGAACTGGCTGGTTCTATCATGTATGCACCCAAGGTCACGTCCACTGTCGATATCAGCGATGCAGCAGGTATGATGCCGGGTTCATTATTCAACACGACCACGCACTCGCAGCAGTCTTTTTCCGTGTCGCTGCGTTACAAGTTTTAAATAAGCCGCAACAGGCCGGGCGGGGAGATTGTTTTTTCCACCCGTCCGGGGTTCGACATCAGGCTTTTAATACTCACACAGCTTACATGCGGGCTTAATACACGCGCCTCACAAGGTTGTTTTTTAAATTTAGACTGATACAATAATACTCGATTGTTCTAGTCTGAAAATAGGATGTTTCCGGTTTCTTGTTTTCAAACAGGAAAATTTGACCTTGATCGCTCGTAAAAAATGATAAAGGGGGCGGATACGCAATGAATTCAGACAAGATCATTCTGCTTGTGGAAGACAATCCGGATGATGAAGCACTCACGCTGCGCGCTTTCAAGAAGAACAACATCGAAAATGAGATTGTTGTGGCGCGCGATGGCGTCGAAGCGCTCGATTATCTGTTCGGTACCGGCAGCTATGCGGGGCGCGACACGAGCAAACAGCCGCAAATCATTCTGCTTGATCTGAAGTTGCCGCGTATTGACGGGCTGGAAGTGCTGCGGCGAATTCGCGCCGATCCTCGCACGGCCATGCAGCCGGTAACCATTCTCACTTCTTCGAAAGAAGAGCGCGATATTATCTCCAGTTATCGGCTGGGGGCCAACAGTTACATTCAGAAACCGGTCGATTTCGGGCAGTTCATGGAAGCCGTACGCCAACTTGGCCTCTACTGGCTGCTGCTCAACGTACCGCCCATCGGCAGCCAACAATGAACAAGCCGCTGCGTCTGATACTGGTTGAAGATTCAGAAGATGACGCGCTGCTGGTGTTGCGGGAATTGTCACGCAACGGGTTTGCCCTCGATCATATTCGCGTCGATACCCGCTCAGCACTATCTGCGGCGCTGGATGATGGCATCTGGGATATCGTGATTACGGATCACAACATGCCGGGTTTCACTTCCGAGGATGCGCTGATTCTCGTTCGCGAGAAGGCTAAAGACCTGCCGGTCATCATTGTCTCCGGCAGCATCGGGGAGGAACTTGCCGTGGCCGCGATGAAGAGCGGCGCGCATGACTACATCATGAAGGGCAACCTGACCCGCCTGGTGCCGGCCATCGAACGGGAGTTGCGCGATGCCCTTGCCCGTCAGGCGCACCGGCAGGCGCAATTGACCATCGAGCACATGGCCTATCACGACGCGCTCACGGGTCTCTCCAATCGCGTCGAATTTGAGCGTCATCTGCGCAGTGCACTTCAAAATACCTTGTGTGGACACAATCATTGTTTGCTATACGTGGATCTGGATCAGTTCAAGATCATCAACGATACCTGCGGTCATTCGGCAGGCGACGAGCTGTTGCGCCAGGTCGCCACGCTCTTGAAAGAACCGATCCGCGGTGCCGATATGCTGGCCCGCTTGGGCGGCGATGAATTCGGTGTATTGCTACAGGATTGTTCATACATTCATGCCCAGCGTATTGCTGAAGCCATGCTCGAACTTCTTCGTGATTTTCGCTTCACCTGGCAGGGGAAGAACTTCAATATTGGCGCCAGCATCGGCATGGTCATGCTTGACCGGGCAGGACTGACCTTTGCCGACGTGCTACGTCAGGCGGATATGGCCTGTTACGCAGCCAAGGACAAGGGGCGCAACCGGGTTCAGGTGTATTTGCCGGACAATCTGGAACTGCGCCGCCTGCACACCGAGATGGAATGGGTCAACCGCATCAACCGTGCGCTGGAACAGGATAGCTTCGAATTGTACTTCCAGCGTATCGTCGGACTGAATGGCGCAAGCCCTGCCAACTGCTGCGAATTTCTGATACGCATGATTGATGCGGACAGTCCGGATCTGATTTTGCCGGGTGCTTTCATTCCCGCCGCCGAGCGCTACGGGCTGATGCCGGCTATCGACCGGTGGGTCGTCACCCATTGTTTTGCCGAACTGGCAGCCAGCCGCGCGGCGAATAGCGAGCTGAGTCAGGGCATCGCATTTGTCAATCTTTCCGGGGCGACTCTGGGCGATGAAAGCTTTCTTGACTTTGTCAAAGCATCGCTGAAGCGCAACAGGTTGCCGACCAGCAGCATCTGTTTTGAAATCACTGAAACCGCCGCCATTGCCAATCTTAATCATGCTATCGCTTTTATCGACGGTGTCAAAGCCATGGGTTGCCATGTGGCTCTGGATGATTTCGGCACCGGATTGAGTTCCTTCTCCTACCTCAAGGCGCTGCCAGCCGATTTTCTCAAGATCGATGGCGGCTTTATTCGCGACATGCTGACTGATTCGATGGATGAGGCTATCGTTGAGTCTATCAACAGCATCGGCCATGTTGCAGGCTTGAAAACGATCGCCGAATTCGTCGAGACGGATGCCATTCGTGCCCGGCTGATTGCAATCGGAATTGATTATGCGCAGGGATTCGGGATACACAGGCCGGGAGCGCTGCCGCGTATTTAATGTAAAACTCGCGTAGCGATTCAGGGATTGCGCCGTGCATTTTTCGGTTACCCGGCTTCGTCCCCTCAGACAACGAAGTTTTTAGTCGTATCGTTAAGTCGTTGGGCAACTTCTATCATGCGCGCCGAATCGTTAATGCCGGCCATGGCGTATGTTGCAACGTTATCGGTGCGCGCCTGGTTTTCCGCCATGCGGTTGAGTACCAGTCCGACCAGCATTTGTTGATCGTCGGCTGCTTCGCGCACGGCTTCGACCGATTTTTTCATGGCCGAGGTGGCCTGCTCTATCTGCACGAAGGTTTCGGAAGAGGATTTGGCTGCCTGCAGGCCGTCACGAACGGCGGTTGCATTTTCCTGCGAAATGCTGACTGTGGAGGCGACATCGACACTCACACGCTTGAGCACCGCGTCGATACGGGTGGTGGCTTGTGCCGCCTGTTCGGATAGTTTTCTGACTTCATCGGCTACTACTGCGAAGCCGCGTCCCTGCTCACCGGCCCGTGCGGCTTCGATGGCGGCGTTCAAGGCCAGCAGGTTGGTTTGCTCGGCAATGGCGCGTATGGCGGAAACGGCGGTTTCGACTTCTTTTGCGCTACCCTCAAGGCTGGCGGCGTTGGCTGAAATTTTGCGACTGGCATCATCCAGCACCGCGATCGCTTTTTCGGTGTTGCCAACCTGTGATACGCCATTGTGCACCAGTATGTCGGCGGAAGATGCGCTGCTGCGGGCGACGTCAGACAAATTGAGGATGGAGTTGGCGGCATCGGCCATTCCATTGATAACATTGACGATTTCGTGCGAATTCTGGCGATATTCATCCATCGTACTGCCCAATGCCTGCATGGATGTGCTGATCTCGTGTGCGGTCGTGTCCACAGAGTTCGCTGACTGCGCCATTTCGCGCAATGTCTCGCGCAGACCGCTGGCCATGCTGTCGAATCCTTCCGTGATCTCGCCCACCGTATCATTGCTGCGTATGCCACAGCCTTCGCGCAAATCGCCCTGACGTATGCGTTCTGCAGCAACAGCAACAAGGCGGAGTTTGCTGATCAGCAGCCATTTGAGCAGCGCATGATTGACGAAGCCGATGGTGATGCCGGCGACCACGCAGCCCAGCGAGAACCACTGAAACATGCCTGCTTTCCAGGTAACGAAGAAATTGGCGTAGAAAGGAAAAATTATCCCCATTGTCAGCCCGAAACCCAGAAAAGAATATTTGATTTGCTTGAGTATCGAGTTCTGTGGCATGGTCATCCTTTTGTAGCGGTTGGTTAAACTACAGGGCCATTGAGTGTATCGGCATTATTTGCATAAACTTGAATAAGGTTACGATCAAAAATCCGCTAATCTGTCCAGATAGCGAGCCCGGTACAGCAAGCGCGGCATATCCGGGTCATCGATGAATGCGCTGCGGTCATGCAGCACGTTGTTGCACAGCAACCCCATGCGGGGCTCCAATTGCAAGCGGTGGATGTGGGGCGAATCGGATGAAAGCAGGCATTCCAGCAGTGCGACAGCGGCCAGCGTAGTGTCGTCCTGTTTCCATTCAATGCTACGGGTGCGTGCGGTATACCGCATGTGCAGTGCGCCATCTGCGGGATCGACAAAAAATACCGGGCCGCTCTGTGCGGCACGCGCGATGCCTTGTTCATCGGTGCGTGCAGGGATGGTCATGGCATCAATGGCAGACAGCGCCCGGATAAAATCTATATTCGCATCGCGCAGCATCATATAGGCGATTTCGTGATCCATCACGCGGTTTTCGCCGCCTTGTCCTGCGCGTTCTACGCAATGCAGCAGCATGGCGCGTATCTGCCGGTCATTCGGGTTGTAGTAACCATCGGTATGCCACTTGATGGCGCGGTCGGTATAGGGAATGTAAGCTTGCCGTTGTCCATCTTCCCTGCATACGGTGATGCGCGTGATGCCTTGCTCACCCGCCAGCCAGTTGGCGTCCAGCCTTGTGAGACCCAGTTGTGCGCCCAGGCGTTGCAGACCGTGTTCGTCTATATTGGTGTGTGCGGCATACACGACCATATTGCTGCGACGGCAGCGCGACAGTAATGCAGAACGTTCGGTATCAGTCAGTTGACAGGGGTCGTTGATTTCGACGATTAGTTCGTCATGATCGGTGATGGCGTGTGCCAGCTTGCGCTCGCGCCACCCCAGATAAGCGTCTGTGCTATCCAGGTCGAAGGGATTGGTCATGTGATCTTGGCAGGCGTGAGGCGGCGCCGGACAGGGCGGGCTTTCTGTGGCTTGCTGTCGAGCAGGTTGCGGAAGTTTCCTTCCAGCATCTCGACCGCATTGGGCGCTTCGATACTTATGATCTGATCGATGATCCAGCCACTGTCTTTTTCATCCATGATTTGACCCATGCAAAAAGCGAGATAACGGGAAAAAGCAAACTCAGGCCCGTTTTCGGTATAGCCAAACTCGGCATATTCTCCGGCGCGCCCATTGAGCGTATCGATGAACTGCTGTTTGCATGATTTCAGTTCACCACCCATCAGGCGGCTCTGATTCTCTGCATACGTTGCTGCCACATGGTTGGCCAGTGCGCTGGTGAATGTCGCGCGATCTTCCGAAGGGAACTGCCGATAGGCCAGGCGATCGGCGACCTGGATGAGAAATACCAGAAATTCGGCGAGAAAAGCAAAGTATTGAGGACCTATGGCGACTTCGAATTTCGCGCGGCGGGTATTTTTCAGTGCATTTTCGGCGATGCGCGAAACGTTAAACGCGACCGCCCCGGCAAGTTCCTCCGGGGTGTGTGCGCGGCCTGATTGGAACCAGTTGCTTTTAATGCGCATTCGGATTTAACCTTTTTCCAGGAAGAAGGCATAAACATCCGCGGCGATTTCGGAAGTGTCGACGATTTTCACTTTGGTCGCGTGGGCCCAATCGACGATGTCGGAATGTATGCCCGGACAATTGCTGACCAGTTTGAGCACCTCTCCGGAATTCATGCCGTTCAGCAGTTTTTTGGCTTCGATGATAGGTCCGGGGCAGACGACATTGCGAATATCAAGAATGACGTTAGCTTTAACCGACTCACCTGTGCCCTTACGCACATAGTAAGCGGTTCCGCCATCAGGCAGCGCTTCGGTTTTCAGTACCTGGTTGTGAGTCTGCTCCGCCCAGGCGAAAAGATCGTCGCCGGTGCCGGGGCAGTCAGACATCAGCAGGAGAATTTGTTCGTTCTCCAGATCGCTGATGATGCGTTTGGCGCCGAGCAGCGGTGCCGGGCAGCTAAGGCCACGCATATCCAGTGTGACATTGGTGTGCAAATTTTGATGGCTCATATTCAGATGTCCTGTTGGTTTCCAAAAGGTGGCAGGCAGGGGTCAGTATCCGCCTTTGCCCAACGGTTGAGGCAAGCCGGCAACCTTTGCGCCTTGTTTGGCAGGCCCGATAGGAAACAGGTCATACAGCGCCTTGCTGTCGGCTTCAGGCCAGAATTCATTGACGGCCTTGAGCATGTTGCGGAAATTTGGCGTAGCCCCATGCTCACGGTATTGTTCGCGCATGAAATTGATAATCTCCCAGTGTCTGGGTGTCAGTTCTATCCCTTCGGCAGCGGCGATTACGCCAACCACTTCTTCGCTGTAATCCGCCTCCAGCAAATAACCGTCTGCGTCTGTTTCAAGTTCGACTCCTGCAACTATGTATCCCATCGTTTCTTCCTTTTAATGAAAATCCCTCGCCGCCATCAGTTAAGATCGGTGATGACCTTGTAGGGTATAAAAATGCCGCAGCCATATCGGCGGTCGGCGCCCAATCCCGTGTATTGCAAAAGCAGTGAATCTTCCGGTTTAAGATCGTGTATTACCAGGCTATAGCCGTGAATCAAACGATTGCCAGCCTGCGTGCTATTGCGCATGCCGCAAAGCAGATTTCCGACTATACCCAGCTCAGCCAGTCGCGTGGTGACATCTTGCAAAAAGGTGACTTCGTCTTCGCAACCCGTTACCAGATGCGCATGCAAAGTGGGGTAAGACTGTATCTTGCGCAATTTTCCGCTGCCCAGTTGTAGTGTGCAGCTTCCAATATCCAGACGCTGTCCGGACAAATTCTCGAAATCGTTGGCCAGCGAGGGAGTCAGACGCAACACCAGCTTGCTGCGCCTGGGCAACAGCATACCGGCTTCGCTGCTTGAAGTGCGCAACGGGATGACGCCAACCAGTGTGTCCTCCGCAAGTGCCGGAACATGACGAACCAGTGCATCCCATAATGCGTAATGATAATTGGCAGGTATCAACTCGCCGCTGATATCGTAAACCGCGTCTATCATTTCCGGTCGAGCGCTATTCATTAGCGGTTGCATCCTGAGTGTCGGCCCATTCATTCATGGCTTTAGCCCATAGCCTTGCGGTCTGGGGGTCGATGTCAAAAATGGTGAAGCGTTTGGCTTCGCGGATACGGATGCGCATCAGACTCATGCCGCCTTCGACATGGTCTATTTGCTGTAAATCTATCTCCTGATTGCCGAGTGGGACTTTAAATTTCGCCAAACTGATAATTTGCGCCATAATGTATTCACGATTAGCCGGTAATATTTTGTCTGGAGTATATCCTTAGTAGATGCAATTATAAATGCTACTGCGGAACACCTGATGCAACCCGTTAGGGTTATTAACGATACCCGCTACGGGTGATAGTTTGCAGGCTATAACCGTCGTAATATGCTCGGACATTTAGAAAATGGGCGCGCCGGCTACCGGCAGAGCCTGATCTGATTAATCGTTTGAACCGCTGGTCCCAGCCTTCATCGGGTCTTTAGTATTCAATTGCCCGCACTGGGGCACTTGGTACGCTAACTGAAAGGAAAAATTATGGCAAAGAAACCGCATGACACTCCCAATCTCGATCAGCTCGAGTCCGGCCCATGGCCCAGTTTTATAACAGGTCTTAAAGATCTGGCCAAAGATAAAGATATGGTTGTCGATCTGCTGGGCCAGCTTGAGGCCTCCTATGCAGATACAAAAGGTTATTGGAAGGGCGGTACGGTCGGTGTATTCGGTTACGGCGGCGGTATTATTCCACGCTTTACCGAGCTCAAAGACGAGAACGGTCAGCCTAAATTCAAGGATGCAGCCGAGTTTCATACGCTGC
>JAJXTL010000254.1 GCA_021783855.1 Pseudomonadota bacterium | reverse complement strand
TGGCCAAGACCAAAATCCGCCCGACGAGGTAATTCCGCATCAGGCATGACAATTTAGGGAATTCCCCTATATTGCCGGGCTGCTCGCTGTAACTATACTGGTTCCGTAATCAATGCGGCATTCATTGCATGTCGCACCGACTGTATACGGAGATAAACATGAATTTGCTGGACTTGTTCTCGCGTTCCGATGATGTCCAGGAGTTTGCGCCCGGCACGAGCATATTCGAGCAAGGCGCACCCGGAAATGTGATGTATGTCGTCCTCGGCGGCGAAGCCGAAGTTCGCGTGGATGGCAGACTGATCGATGCTGTGCGCCCTGGTGAACTTCTGGGCGAGATGGCGCTGATCGATGTACATCAACGCAGCGCGACGGCAGTCGCGAAAACTCACTGCAGGCTCGCGCCGGTGGACGAAAAACGCTTTTTGTTCATGGTGCAGCAAACGCCATTTTTTTCGCTACATGTCATGCGGGTTCTTGCAGAACGTTTGCGGCGCATGAATGCACATCTCGCGGCAAACCTGCATAAAGAATCTCCTGTAGAGATCGGGACAAACGCCATGGCAAGCCAGGGCAATTTGGACCATCCGACTGACAAATTGCTTGCCATGTAAATTTTGCCATCCGGGAGGCATCACTGACCCATGCAGAATAAGGTTATGGACAACGCTAAACTGAACCCCAACGAGTTGATCAAACTCCAGCCTCGCGGCTCGGTGCGTCACTACCGCAAGGGTGATCTAATATTCTCTGAGGGGGAGTCCGCCGATAACGTCTATTTCATTGAATCCGGCAAGTGCTCGGTATTTCTCTACGAGTTCACCAACCGGGTAGAAATCGGCCAGCTCGGCTGCGGCGAATTCTTTGGAGAAATGGCGGTGATCAACAGGGGCAAGCGCACTGCTTCTGTCGTTGCCATCACGGATGCCGAAATCATTGTGCTGGACCGGGAGCCTTTCCTCAAGTTTCTGGACTCGGGCAGCGAGCTCAGTGAAACTGTTAAAAGCATCATTGCGCGCCGTACCGAAGAACTCATCCTCAAGGAAAACCTGCTCACCACTACCGGCATCAAGGGCAACAATCTGCAAATCAGCATTAAAGGCGATCCGTCACTGCGCGAAACTGCATTTCTGCGCGAACGTCATGAAAGCCCGGTTGACAAGGTGTTGCCTGAACTCATTGTGAAACTGAAAATGCTGCTTCTGGAGCGTTGTGTGAGTGAGGTTTTTCTGCAGTTCAACAGCGGCGAAATCCGCCTCACTTCAATTCTCGACCCGCTCAACTACGAAATTCATCCCGCTAACAAACTCATCGACGACGCCTATCTGGACCGTCATTTTCCTGTTCTCGAGTATGCGGAAAAAACACGGCTGATCCGCCACCTGTATGACTCCATTGCTGCAGAATTCAGCAGCCTGACGCTGCCTCAGAACTACAAGGACTCCTATCTGCACCACTACCAATCCTGGCAGCCGCTGGCACCGGAAGAAATTGTCAAGGTCATCGATAGACTCCCGGCACTGCGCAACATTCCGGATTTTTATCTGCGCAACATGGGGATCAGCATCACCCGCGATGCCATTCGAATGCAGTTCAATTGTGACGGTACCCATATTATTGGCACCCAGGACTACGACCGCTTTCTGGCCGACAACGTCGAAGTATAGAAACCCCATAGCAGGTATTTTTAGCAACCCTTAGGTGGCAAACGGCCACCGTGCTGTGCGGCAGGCACGGTTTTATAACGAGAACAGCATGACCCTCAGGGATAAGAAAAAAACAGGCAGAAACCTACTGGTGCTGTCGCTGATGCTTGCTTGCGCATTTTCAACGATCCCGCCCGTACATGCTGCTACGGCTGGTGATTCTGACGAATTGCGCTTCCCGATAAAAGCATATCAGGTAAACGGCAACAGTCTGCTCAAGGCCGATGTGATCGACCGTTTACTGCAGCCCTATACCGGGAGCGCGCGCAGCTTCTCCGATATTGAAGCTGCACGCGAAGCCCTCCAGCATGCTTATCAGACAGCGGGCTACAGTGCGGTCGCAGTCACGCTGCCTGAGCAGACATTGCAGGGTGGAATAGTGAACCTCACCGTGGTGGAAGCACATCTGGCCACTATCTATATTGCCAACGGCCGCCATTACGATCGCACCAATGTGCTCAACAGCCTGCCTGCACTTGTAGTGGGGCAAGTCCCCAACATGCACCGGGTCGATGAGGAACTGACGCTTGCCAACGACAACCCTGGCAAGACCACGGCCGTGGTCCTGCGCAAAGGCGTCGAACCCAACACCATCAACGCCAGCGTCCAGGTTCAGGACAGCAAGCCCTGGCGCACCTTTTTCACCCTGGACAACAGCGGTAATGCACAAACCGGAAAATTCCGTCTGGGTCTGGGCTACCAGTACGCCAATGTTGCCAACCGCGATCAGGTGCTCACTTTGCAATACCTGACCTCACCGGATCATCTCAGCAGCGTCAGCGCCTATGGCGCGGGTTACCACATTCCGCTCTACAGTCTGGGTGACTCGCTCGACCTGTTTGCCGGCTACGCCAACATCAATGCCGGCACTGTAGCGCAATTGTTCAGTGTCAGTGGCAAAGGCAGTATTTTCGGCCTGCGCTACAACCAGCATCTCAGCGATACGGCTCGCTACAAGCAACAACTGATTTACGGCATCGACTACCGCGCCTATCGCAACGACATCAGTTTTGTCGGCACCCCCATCGGCCACGATGTCACCGTGCATCCGCTGAGTCTCGCCTACAGTGGGCGCTATAGCGCGACACAAGGCGAGTGTAGTTTTGCGCTCACGGCACTGCAGAATATAGCGGGTGGTGCGCACGGCAACAGCGCCGATTTTGCCCTGGCCAGAACGGGTGCCAGCGCCGACTACCGTCTGTTGCGCCTGACCACTGATTGCCGCCGTGCCATCGGCGCTGCGTGGCAGATCCGGCTCAAAAGCAGTGGCCAGTATACGTCCCAGCCCCTGGTACCAGGCGAGCAATTCGGGCTGGGTGGCTTGCACTCAGTGCGTGGCTTCGACGAACGGCAGTTCGCTGGTGACAAGGGTCTGCAAGTCAGTGTCGAACTCTACAGTCCGGATGTCAGTCACGTCGTATCGCTAAACAACGCCAGCCTGCGCGGCCTGGTTTTTTACGATGCCGGGTTTGTCAGTCTTAATGACGCCCAGGCCGGCGACATCGCCCATACCAACATTTCCAGCGCAGGCTTCGGTCTGCGCGTCGGTGTCGCCAAACGTCTCAGCCTGGAACTCGATTACGCACACATTCTGCGTGCCGGGAATTCCAGTCTGTCCGATCACAATCGCGTCCAGGGT
>JAJXTL010000253.1 GCA_021783855.1 Pseudomonadota bacterium | reverse complement strand
ATTCACAAAGGTTGCAAGCTGCAGGCTGCCTATCTGCACGGGGTTCGCCACCCCCGGCTGGGTGACGGACACGACGCCATCCTGGCCTATCGTAACGGTCAGCGCATTGGGCGGGATGGTTATCGCGGGCTGCACCGTGAAACCGCTGGATGTCACGAGCTGTCCCTGCGCATTTTCCTGGAAGGATCCATCCCGGGTATAGGCGATCGTCCCATCCGGCATCAGCACCTGAAAGAAACCTGCTCCCTGAATTGCAACGTCCAGGCTGTTTCCGGTCTGCTGCAGATTTCCCTGGGTAAAAATCCGCTCTGCGGCAACCGGACGGACACCGGTGCCGATCTGCAGACCCGAGGGCAGCTGCGTCTGCTGCGAGGATTGCGCACCTGGCTGCCTTAGCGTCTGGTAAAGCAGATCCTCGAAAACGGCGCGCGAACGCTTGAAGCCGTTGGTGCTCACGTTGGCAAGGTTGTTGGCTATCGTGTCCATCTGAACCTGTTGCGCGTCCAGACCCGTTTGGGCAATCCACAAGGAACGTATCATTTTGTTGGCTCCAGTCTTAGGCCATCGTTAATCAAGTCGTCAAGCGCCGTCAGATTCCCATGATGGTGCTGGCCTGCTTTGCATCGTTGTCGGCCGTGGTCAGCATCTTTATCTGCATGTCGTATTTTCTGGACAGCGAAATCATGTTCACCAGCGCATTGACGGTGTTTACATTGCTTCCTTCGATGTTGTCGGGCACGATCTGCGTGTTCGGATCCACCGGCGCAGTCCCCCCGTTTTTCATGCGGAAAAGTCCGTCGGCACCCCGCACCAGCTGATTCTCCGGAGGATTCACGAGCTTCAGGGTATCGATCACGGTGATGCCATATGCCTGCGACCCGTCTGGTATCGTGGAAATCGTGCCGTCATAGGCAAAGGTGATCTGGGATGTCGGCGGAACATTGATGGGTCCCGAGGATCCGATCACGGTCAGCCCTGTGCTGGTCTTGAGTATCCCGTCAGGGCTGATCTGCAGGCTGCCATTCCGGGTATAAGCTTCCTTGCCATCCGGCCCCTGGACCGCAATCCAGCCCTTTCCGTTGACCGCGATATCGAGGTCCCGTCCTGTCGGCTGCAGGCCTCCCGGCGCGAAATTCGTGCCCACGGTCGAATCCACCACGAAAGTGCGCGTGGGCGCGCCCTCGCCCAGTATCGGCACGGCGCGGAACGTGTTCATCACCGCCCTAAAACCCGGGGTGCTCGCATTGGCCAGGTTTTCCGACACCGACGCCTGTTGCTCGAGCACCTGGGATGCGCCCGTCATCGCGGTATAGATCAGTTTGTCCATGAAATGCTCCCGGCTAGCCTTGTTGCCTCAGCTCATCGCAGGTTCACGACCGTCTGCATCAGCGTGTCTTCGGTCTTGATGGTCTGGGCATTGGCCTGATAGTTACGCTGGGCGGTAATCATGTTCACCAGCGCGGCCGTGAGATCCACGTTCGAATCCTCGGTTGCCGAGGATTGCAGCGTGCCCAGCCCGCCCGTGCCGGGCGCGCCCACCAAAGGGTTGCCCGATGCGGCCGTCTGCACCCAGGAGTTGTTGCCTATGTCCTGCAACCCCTGAACGCCAGTGAAGTTCGCCAGTACGATCTGTCCCAGCGTGCGGGTCTGACCGTTCGAATAGCGCCCGATGATCGTGCCATCCGCGCTCGTGCTGGTCGAATTGAGCTGGCCTGAGGCATAACCGTTCTGGGTCAGCGTGTTGACGGAGAATGGCGTGCCGTACTGGGTCGTGCCTGCAGTCGAGGAATTGAAATCGAAAGTGATGGCCTGGGTCGTCGATACCGATGTGGAATTGGGAAACAGCGCTGCAGAGGAGATTGTTCCCAGCGGCGTGGTTACAGGATTCGTGGAAGCCAACGAGCCCGAGGAATTGAAGGTAAGAGTCGCCAGCGCCGTGCCAGCGGCAGGAACCAGATTTCCGTCGACAGTCAGATAGGTATTCCAGCTCGGCGATGGTGCATTGGTAGAAGCGATTGCAGTAGGTGCTGCCGTTAAACCAGAGAGTGTCACCACACCAGTCGTCGTATCGATAGCGGTAATAGTCCCAGTCTGAGTCGATGGAGCAGAAAATGTAATCGTATTTCCCACGGACAAACCAGTAGTTGAAGACAGTGTTGCTGAAGTCGCAGTGGATGACGTGATTGTTGGGGGAGTGGTCGTAGCAGGCGGCCCCCAGATAGGCTGTCTTGCAAAATAGAGCGTGGCCACATGGGATGCGCCCAGGCTGTCGTATACCGTCATCGAGGTCGAATTGTTATAGGAGGTCGAATCTGTGGGTGAGAAAGTGGACGTCGTCGGCACGGGGGATGCCGAACTCAAATTGACCCCCACGACCGAAGTCGTCGATGGCTGCGGTTGTATGTTCGCCGCATTGATCTGCAATGGCAAGGGGGCACCGCCCAGTATCACGCCAGCCGCATTCGGCAGGTAGCCATCAACCTTGTATCCCTGCGCATTGACCAGGAATCCGTCCTTGTCCAGATGGAACTGGCCGTTCCGGCTGTAGACCGTAGCACCTCCCGTATTGGTCAGCTGAAAGAAGCCGGGCCCGCTGATCGCAGTATCCAGGGGATTGGTGGTCGTGGTGATGTTGCCCTGCGTAAACTGCTGGGCCACATTGGAAATGGTCACGCCGGTGCCGATCGACACCGAGCTCGCCCCGGCCAGCGAGGCGGCAAACATGTCGGCAAATTGCGCTGAGGACTGTTTGAAGCCCACCGTATTGGCGTTGGCCACATTGTTGCCTATCGCGCTAAGCGCGCTGCTTGCAGCGCTCAATCCGCTAAGACCTTGTTCGAAGCTCATGGTATCTCCCGATTAAAGAATTTGTTGAACCTGGGTCAGGGCGACGTTCTGCAGGGAACCGACGCCGAGTGTCAGCCCTGTCGCACCCTGGGTCACGCTGTTGACCACGCCGTACTGCAGCGTGTTGGCAGCCACCGCGCCGCCCGCGAGCGATGCCTCGACCTTGAATGTGTAACTGCCAGCAGGCACCGGATTGCCATTGCCATCCATGCCGTTCCACTGCCAGTCGCTGACCCCCGCAGGCTGAGCGCCCAGATTCATCGTATCGACCAGGGCGCCGGAACTGTCGTAAATGGAAACCTTGGTGCTGTCGGACGGGCCGGACAGCGAAAATCCGCCCATTGCAGAGCCGTTTGCAAGGTCAACGCCGTTGCCCGGCACCAGCACGCCATGGCCTATCATGCTGGCGGCCTGGACTGTCTGGTTCGGCGTCATGCTGGCACTCAATGCCTGCAATGTCGCGTTCAGCTGGTTGATGCCGCTCACCGTGTTGATCTGCGCCATTTGCGATGTCA